>CAJXVF010000001.1 GCA_913060845.1 uncultured Alphaproteobacteria bacterium
GAGATGTAGAGAGGTCTCGTGGGCTCGGAGATGTGTATAAGAGACAGGCGCCGAAGATATTTCGGTGGATCCACGCAATATCGGTGCCAGCACCTTCGGTCGTCGAATAGTTCAGGCCGAGCGAAATGGTGCGCGGTTTGCGTTCTTTTGCGACGACGGTGATGTCCAACTCACCGGATTCATCGGGCGCATCATCCCAATTGATTTGGATGCCATTGAACAGGCTGGTCTGGTAAAGGCGGCGGCGGGCGGCGTCGATCTTTGAGATATCAAACAGATCGCCCTGGTCCAAATTGGCGACCCGTTTGAGGTATTTTTCCTTGGTGCGGTCCACGCCTGCGATAAATGTCTGCCCAATATTGACCCGGGGGCCTTCGTGGATGTCCAGCACGACCGTCAGTTTTTTGTCATCGTGGTTCACGACCGCGCGACGTTTGCCCTGCTTGGCGAGCGGGTAACCGGATTCGCCAAGCTTTCTGAGGATCACTGGCCCCGCCTCGACGATCTTCTCAGACTCGGCCGGCCCGCCGACCACGATGCCAAGCAGGCTTAGGTCCTTAAAAAGGCCTGGCGCGTCCGGTTTGTCATAGTCGATCCGGTATTGCCCAAGTTTGTACCGGGGGCCTGGGGCAATATCGAAGGTGATGGCAACTGGGGAGTTTGCAAAGTCGATCTTCTGGTCGACCGTATAGGCGAAATATCCTTCCGACTGCAGCGCCTTTTGGAAAAGCGCCACATCGCTTTCAACCCTGCGGATTAGCGCCGCCCGGCTAAGCGGCGGTTCAGCCACCTTTCGCTGCAGGACCGATAAATCAATGAGCTTCTTCTCCAGCTTCTTTTTGGGTGCATTATAGAAGACTTCGTAGGCGTACACTTTGGTTGGCGCTTGGGTCTTGGCGGGCTTGTCTGATGGATCGCCACGTTCAACTTCCGGCGTGCCTTTTGGTTCGGGTTCTGGCTGCTGGGCCAGAAGTACGCGAGGCGGTGGAGCGGGCGCTGCCATCGGTGCCTGGAACACGCGCCCTGGTTCAGAAGTTCGGCGCGCGTCCAAGCCATTCGCTGCTGCCGATGTGACAAGCAGCGAAGCCCACAGACCAATCGCTAGCTGTGAAATCAGGCGCATGGGCGCTGGGTGTATCAGGCCTGTTCCGGAACCAAAATTGGCTTCAACGCCGCGCCAGCCTTAATCGCCTCAAACCCCTCGACAGCGCGGTCGAGCGGCAGAACCGGGTCCGCGAGCATCGATATGTCAACGCGGCCCTCACTCAGGAGTTCCACAGACATATCCCAATCTTGCCAAAGCCTGCGGCCATGCACACCGTAGAGTGAGATGCCGGTGCGCAAAATAGCGTTGATGTCAAGTGGATGCGGGTCTTTTGGCCCCGCTACCAGACGGATATCGCCCATGCGTTCCGTCGCTGCCAGCACGGAGTCCAAGCCGGAGGCCACGCCGGAATATTCGATGCCGACCTCAACGCCAAACCCACCGGTTGCGTCTTTGGCAGCCTTGGCGACATCGGATTTGGAGGGATCAATGATCAAATCAGCGCCCATCTGTTCGGCCAATTTCAGGCGCTTCAGGTTCAGATCAGCCGCTAGCACACGCCGGGCACCAAGCGCACGGGCAGCCGCGACCGTCATCAGGCCGATCGGGCCGCAGCCGTTCACCAGAACCGTCCGCCCAGATACGCCCCGTTGCGCCATGCAGGAATGCACAGCGATACCAAACGGCTCTATCATTGCGGCCAGATGATCATCCATACCGGCTGGTACGGGACGGGCGATTTGGGCTGGAACGGCAACCCGGTCGGCAAATCCACCGTCAATGCTGATCCCCGGATAGCCCAGAAATTGGCAGAGATGCGCATCGCCTCGGCGACAAAACCGGCATTCCCCGCAGAAGATATGGCTTTCCAGGCTAACCCGGTCCCCAACTTTGATATGCGTGACGCCAGCGCCAAGCGCCTCCACGATGCCGGTCGCTTCATGGCCCAGAATACGTGGCGGCGCGATCCGAGGCTGCATGCGCGGCGCCCAGTCATAAATCGCCATGTCTGTGCCGCAGATACCGGCGGCGGAAACGCGGATCAGCGCTTCGCCAGGGCCTGCCTCTGGTTCCGGCGCATCAATGACGCCGACACTGGCTTCCGCTTTCGCTAATTTGGCGACGGCGCGCATGAGCTTTTGTCCTTCTGGCCTGACTTCGTCCTAGACGTTGTATACGTCCAGCGGAATGTCTACCCGGTCATTCAGGAATGTGATGTGCTTTTTGGCTATTTTAAGGCCGTCAGTGCCGCGTTCGAGCACGTAGTCATAGCGTCCGCCGTGGCTGCGCGGGCCTTTACGGTCTGCGTATTGATGGACGGTCCAGCTACAGGTCACCTCAATTCGGTCCTGATCTCCGCCTAAAATCAGCACATTGCCGATCACATGGGCGCTGCGTGGCATTGGCGCTGAGGCGTAGGAATCCCGTGTGTTGATCCGATAAACGCGGTCATCCAGCCCGGCTTTGGTTGGGAAGTAGATCAGGAAAAGTTCCGCGTTCGGGTCTGTTGCTAGTGTGGTTTCGTTGATCCACGCAGGCATCAGGTATTCCGCGTCTTCTAAATAGAGGCCGAGCCAGTCGTCGAACATACGATTGTCGAGCAAATAGGCTTCGCGAAAGATCAGCCGCTCGACTTCATACTGCAGGCGGATTTCGGCGTCTGTAACGAGGCTCATGTCCGCGCCGCCATCAACTCAGCCCAGCGTCGGTACTGTCCAACGAAAATCGTCTCCAAGTCCCAGGGCGTGTTGCTGGCGACGGGGTTGATGTTGAGCAAGCGTGCATGTGCGTCCGGCCCTTTGATCTCCGTCGCCTGGCCACGCTCGAACGGCGACCATTTGGCGAGCCTGCCGCCGACACCAGCTTGGGTGTCTTCTAACGCCACGGAATCGTCTGGCGTGGCGAGGCCGCTGGTTAGGAAAAAGTCTCGGAACTTATTCAGCCGGGCGGTGCGGGCCTGCACGCTCTCTCCCTTTGGGGCGATGCAGTAAACGCGAACTTCCGTGGAGGAAGCGCTTAAGGGCTGGATGATACGGATTTGGGTGGAGGATTGGTCCATCAGGAAAAGGTTCGGATAGAGCAGCAGGTTCCGCCCGCGTCCAACCATCCAGTCCCATTTTTCCTGCCCGACTTCGGGAAGGACTTTATCTTTGGCCTCATACAAGGGTGCCGCTTCCGGTGCGCCCCGGTCTGACCAAATGATGTTGTGGCCATTGCCAAGGTCATAGCAGGCGGTTTCGACTGCACCCGGATCAAAGCGCGCGTTTTCTGTCAGCTTCATGCCAGATGCGCCGTTGATTTCATTCCGCCGCCGCACCGTTTGCGCGAAATTCCGGTGGACCACGCCCACATGGTAGCCATCGACGCCGTTCTCGACCTGAAGCTTCCAATTGCAGTCCACCACATATGCGGCAGACCCCGGCAGCACTTCCATGCCCTCGGGGGATTGGTCGGCCAGCATGTCGATGAAGGGGCGGGTTTCGGCCAAATGCTCCGTCAGCGTTGGCGCATCTGGGTTCAGGCAGGCGAAGATGAAACCTTTGTAGCTTTCGACGCGAGGAACGGGTGTCAAATTATAGCAACTCTTATCGACGCCGTTCGGGAACCCAGCGGCTTCATCTTTAATGCGAATGCACTCGCCGGAGGATTTGAACGTCCAGCCGTGATACCGGCAAACCAGTACACGGGCATTGCCCTGGCGGTTCGCTGTCAGCAGCGCGCCACGGTGCGAGCAGGCATTGATGACGCCGCTAACGCTGCCGTCGTCCAGCCGGTTGATGATGACAGGCTGGCGCCCAACCTCGGTCCAAATATAGTCGCCAGCGTTTGGAATTTGGCTTTCATGGGCGACATACATCCATGTCGCTTCGAAGATGCGCTCCATCTCCGCCTCGAACACGGCCTCGTCGTCATACATGCGCCGGTCAATTCGGAACTGACCTTCGCTCGCCCGATCATCGACCATTTGGGCAAACTGATCTGATTGGGCGGGGCCGCTTGCATCTGGCCCACTTGCGTCTGGCATCGAGAAACTCCGCGCTTCATGAAGTGCGGAGTTTACGGCATTGACGGCGGGCGGGCCACTCTTGCGTCCCAACCCGCCGCCGTACCTTGTTGATGCTTAGCTAAACGCCTGCAGCCCCGTGATAGCCCGGCCCAAGATAAGGGCGTGGACATCATGGGTGCCTTCGTAGGTGTTGACGGCTTCCAGGTTCATCATGTGACGGATCACGTGGTATTCGTCTGAAATGCCGTTGCCGCCATGCATGTCACGGGCAACGCGGGCCATTTCCAATGCCTTGCCACAGTTATTGCGTTTGATCAGCGACACCATCTCTGGTGCGGCTTTGCCTTCGTCCATCAATCGGCCAACGCGCAGCGCGGCCTGGAAGCCAAGCGCGATTTCGGTCTGCATGTCCGCAAGCTTCTTCTGCATCAACTGCGTTGCGGCAAGCGGGCGGCCAAAGGCTTTCCGCTCCATCACGTATTCACGGGCTGCACGCCAGCAGAACTCACCAGCGCCCATCGCACCCCATGCAATGCCGTAGCGGGCTTTATTCAAGCAACCAAACGGGCCGCCAAGGCCACGGGCTTTCGGCAGTTTGTTTTCTTCCGGCACGAACACGTCATCCATGACGATTTCACCGGTTGGCGATGCCCGCAGCGAGAATTTACCTTCAATCTTTGGTGTCGTCAGGCCTTCCATGCCGCGCTCCAGGATGAAGCCACGGATCACGTCGTCATCATCCTTCGCCCAAACGACAAACACGTCAGCGATGGGGGAAGATGTGATCCACATTTTCGCCCCCTTAAGACGATAGCCGCCATCGACCGCCTTGGCGCGGGTTTTCATGCCGCCAGCGTCAGAGCCGTGGTCAGGCTCGGTCAGGCCGAAGGAGCCGACATGCTCGCCGGAAGCCAGCTTAGGCAGATACTTCTGCTTCTGCTCTTCAGACCCATAGGTGTGGATCGGGTACATGACCAAGCTGGACTGTACGCTCATGGCGGAGCGGTAAGCGCTGTCGCAAGCCTCAACAGCACGTGCGACGACGCCATACATTACAGCCGTGCCGCCAGGGCAGCCGTAGCCTTCAAGGCCGACGCCGAGAAATCCTGCATCGCCCATTTTCTTGTAGATGCCGCGATCAAAGGTCTGGTTGCGGTTGGCTTCCAGCACGCCCGGGAACAGTTCCTGCTCACAAAAACGAGCGGCGGCTTCGGATGTCATCCGTTCGTCTTCGTCTAGCTGTTCGCCAAGCAGCAGCGGGTCCATCCAGTTAAATGGGGGGAGGGTACTGGTCTTCTTTGCGCCGTCGGGCATGGAATTGCTCCTCAAATGGTTAAGACGGCGGCAAGGTTTCCGCCGGTATCATAACGTTTCAGTCATGGTTATAGCCGCAGTTTGCGCGCCAGGGGAGATACGATGCGCCGCAGGGATAATAGCTCCGGCCTCAGTGAGGTTTTTGTCGAGTTTCAGCAGAACGGCTCATACATGAAGGCGATTGCAATTGACCCTGTGTCGATGGTCGAAGTCTCCATTGTCGGCGCATCCGCCAGCCCACGCCATGTCTTGCAGCAGGCGGCGGTGCGGAAGCTTGAGTACGTCCTGAAAAACAAGCGCGGTGCGGCTGCGCCTGGGCGAGGATTGCTGGCTTAAAGTCTTCCGCAAGTCTTTGAATGCAGACGAAGTTTGGTGGCCGTTGCCGCAATCTCCGTCTTGCAGACTTCCCCCCTCACCCTGCCCTCTCCCCCCTGTGGGGGGCGAGGGTTCTATCAGGATATAACGCGGACTCTATGAGGGTCCTCTCGCCCTCCACAGGAGGGAGAGGGGGGAAGGCTGCGGGCCAGAGAAAACTCGCCCGCTCTTAACGCTTCCCGTCTCTAACGTTTTCCTCTGGCATCCACTGGCCAGATATCGACCAGCACGTCGCCCCGGCAGACGTGATAGCAATCATGCAGATTGATCGTTGGGTCGCAGTGCGGCGTTACGCATTCCATGGCGTCGCCGATTTTTAGGGCGGCTGCCCCTTCAGGCAGCGTCACCCGGCCATGTTCATCGCCAGACCAGCCATATGTGGCACCGTCTGGCGCGCCCGTGGCGATCACAGGCATATAGCCTTCGGTTGCAAAGCATTTGAGGCCAGCATCCGTCGTCACGAACGTTTCGTGTTGGGCGGAGACAACGCTGGTGCGAAGGAAAAGCGCGTCCTTGAAAGGCCGCTCGCCGCCGCCGCGCAAATCAACACGGTTATAATCCACATCCATAACGATGAAGGACCCTGCCTGAAGCTCGCCAAGGCCATCTGCGTCGGCTTCGATTGCGTGGGTGCCGGTGCCGCCGCCTGTCAGCAATGGCGGAGCGATACCTGCCTCCTTCAAGGCTGATTCAACTTGGCGCATATGCCTGGCGACTTCTTCGGCACCGCGTTTGCGTTCCTCAAAATCAACGATGTGCTGCAACTGCCCGGCATAGCCCTGGATGCCGCCGAACCGCAGTGCGGGTGCCGCGTCAATATCGCGAGCAAGCGCTGTCGCCTGCTGGGCGGATGGGACGCCGGTGCGGTTGGCGCCGACATCATTATCGATAAACACCGTCAGCGGCTTCCCGCCTTTGGCTTCTGCTGCGGCCGCCAGCATCGCGACATTTGTTGGATCATCGGTGACGACGGCTAGGTCATCCGCGATTTCGTTCAGCGCGAGCAGCCGCTCAATCTTTGCTGCTTGAACAACGGGGGAAGTGATCAGGACGCCCGGCACGCCCCCGCCCGCTAAAGCTTCGGCCTCGCCTAATGTGGCGCAACATGCGCCGACAGCGCCTGCATCCACCAGCATTTTCGCAATCGTGACCGATTTATGCGTTTTGGCGTGGGGGCGGATGCGGAGACCTTTGGCTTTCGTCCAGCTCAGCATGGCAGCGATATTGGCCTCCATGATGTCCAGGTCGAGCACCAGGGCCGGTGTAGACAACGCAGCACGGGAGCCCGGTTGGCCGACCAGATGCGCGTTCACGGATAGGTCTGCAAGGTCTAGGGGCATGACGGTATCTTTCGTTATATGTTGCGTTGGGAGGTGCCTGCAGACAAATCCTTATCCTGGCCAATGCGCCTTCAAATGCTCAGCCATGGCCATCATCCCGCCTGTGTCCAGCGTGATCCCGTCACCCAGAGCAGGCGGCCCGGGCCAGCCGGAATCCGCATTCTCTGCGCCATTAAAGCTCCGCGCCGCTGCGTATCGCGGGACCACGTGATAGTGGACGTTTGGGTCCACCATCATCAGCATCAGATAATTGATCTTGTCGTAATCGAACGCGGCCTTAAGCGCCGTCTCAATATCTTTGATCGCCTTGGGCAGCGCCGCGAACGCCTCTGCTGAGATATCGGAGAAGGCTTCCGCATCCTCCGTGCACGCCAGCACCAGCGACCCCCAGGTTGGTTGGGCCGGACGCACCAGCACGACCCACGGCCCGTAGTCTTTCACCAGGGAGGTGGGCCAGCCAAATGCGGCGATGGTTTTGTTGGCGGCGTTAGATGGCGTTGAACTAGGCATGGGCCGCCTGCGCTTTCGCGTCCCGGCGGAGAGCGGAGAGTGCGCCGCCGCGCATGACTTTGCCCGGCAGATCATGGCCGACAATATCTTCAGCAAGCCGGGCGCATTCGATCAAGGCTTCCAGATCGACGCCGGTTTCAACGCCCATCTCATCGCACATGAACACGATGTCTTCGGTGGTGACGTTGCCTGCCGCGCCCTTGTGTCCCGCAAACGGGCAACCGCCAAGGCCTGCGACGGAGCTGTCGTAGAGATCGACGCCCATTTCCAGCCCTGCATAAACGTTCGCGATGCCGCAGCCGCGCGTGTCGTGCAGGTGCAGGCAGATGCGCTTGTCCGGCCAGCGGTTGCGGACGGCGCCGACGACTTCTTTTACGGATTTAGGCGTTGCCCACCCGACCGTGTCCGCAAGGCTAATGATGTCGATATCAATGCCGGTCTCGGCTTCAAGCCCCAGCAGTTCTTCCAGCCGCTCAACCACGCGTGCGGGTGGAATATCACCTTCGAAATTGCAGCCCCACGCCGTCATAATGGAGGCGCGCGTCACCGGAATGCCGTGCTCCTGGTACATTGCGATCTGGTTGCGCTGAACGCCAACATTTTCCTTGAACCCACGATTGGTGTTCATGCCCATGAAGGTCTCAGACGTCGTCGTTGAGATTGAGCCGAACATGTAAATGTCATCTGCCGCAATCGCCCGCTGCAGGCCTTTTTCGTTCAGCCAAAGAACATGGTGCGCAACGCCTTCTTTGCGCTTGAAGCCTTTCACGACCTCATCCGCATCCGCCCAGCCCGGCACGCGCTTTGGGTTGACGTATGACGCCACCTGAATTTTCTTCAGCCCGGTTTCGGTCAACGCATCGATCAGTTCAATCTTGCGCGCCGTTGCAATTGGTCCCGGCTCAATCTGAAAGCCCTCACGCGGACCTTCTTCCTGGATATCAATACGGCTTGGCAAATCGCTCATGGGGTCGATCCTCAGCGGTCTTTAGGTGTTTGATTTACTGGAAAGCCTAACTCTTGACGTCTTCGGCTCCAAGTGTCCGGCCTTCGAAGCCTTCGGGCACGGCGCGGCCACTGTCTATAAAGGCTTTTTTGACGGCTTCCACATTGCCAGCAAGGACCGTGGTGCGGTTCTCTTTGGTCCAGCGGTTGCTGTCGATAATGGTGTTGAGGGAGCCTTGGAACTTTGGCGCTACATAGCGGCCAAACAGTTCGTAGCTCCGCAAAATTTGCTCCCGCGTTGCCCATTCATTGGCGCGGAATAGCATGCCGCCGAACCCGCCTTTGCTCAGCTCCAGCAGGTATTCGATACCTTCTGAGATTTTGTCTGGGGAGCCGATGAGCGTGGTGCCCATCTTGACGCCGTCTTTCAGCGGATCATCTGCGCGTCCGGGTGGGCGGCCAAGGGTTTCTTCGAAATAGGTGATGGTTTCCAGGCGTTCGCCGGCGCGGACTTCATTCAACGCCTGCTCATCATCCTCCGCGCAGTGCATGTTGACGACGACGCGCCAGTCTTTGCGGTTCATGGTGTGGCCATGTTTGGCGGCCTCTTCCTCAGCGATATTCCATTGCTTTGCCAGCATTTCTGGCCCGCCCGGAATACCAGCGCCAATGGACAGCACGCCAATGCCGTGCCGCCCTGCAGCCATCATCCCAAACGGCGTAATGGTGGAAGCGACGGCGACCGGGAACCGATCCTCTGACCAGGGCGCCAAGTGCAGTCGCGCCTCGTTCAGTGTGAACCAGTCCGTTTCCATTGTGACGGGGGCTTCGCATTTCAGCAGCGCCATGATCGCGTCTAGGGATTCGATCATACGGCGGCGTTGGTCGGTCGGTTTGATGCCCATCATGTAGGCGTCAGATGGCAGGGCGCCCGGCCCGCAGCCAAGCATGGTGCGGCCCTTGCTCATATGGTCCAGCTGCACAAAGCGCTGCGCTACCAGTAGCGGGTGGTGGTAGGGCAGGGACGTCACGCCAGACCCCAGCTTGATATGCCGGGTGCGCTGGAGGGCAGCGCCAATGAAAATCTCAGGGCTGGCAATAGTCTCCCACCCGGCGGAATGATGCTCGCCAACCCAGGCCTCATCATAGCCAAGTTGATCCAAGCGCTCGATCAACTCCATATCCCGTTCCATGGAAAGGGTTGGATTTTCGCCGATTGCATGGAACGGCGCCAGGAATACGCCAAAGCTCATACCGCGTCGGGGCATGGGGAGGTCCTTCAATGGGAGCGGAAAACTGCTCTATTAGGGATGATTGATGTGTCGGCGTACAGCTTAGCGACGCTCCCGAAATTGCCAAGTGGCGGAGACTGACGAAACATAAACGCACTGCAATCGCCTTTTTCGGCAGAGCGCCTAAATTTTCATCAAAGGATGCGCGCAGCGACTATGCTTTGTGCGGTTTGCGGCCATCCGATTCAGGAAACCCTTGAAGGCCAAGGCCTGAAGCAGATGGCACAGGGCTTGCTCTTTCAGCCTTGAGGGCGAGAACGGGAAGCGGCGGATGAGACTTCCACAGGCAATGGCGCTAACCTTGTTCGGCAAGGCAGTACCGGATACTGCTCATGCCGACTTCTAGCCTGATCTGAACTGGGCGCATACCGTGATTCAGTTCCAAAAAACATCAGCGCCGCTCAGTCAGGGCGGCTTTTACGCAGGAGAGCTAACTTGAAGAAAACTATTGGAATGTTGGGCGCAATCGCCCTCGCAGCTGGAGCCTTTTCCGGCAGCGCGCTGGCTGATAGCCACGCCATGAAGAAAGAATATAACGTCGCCCTAGACGGTACGTTCGCACCCCATGCCATGCCCAAGCTTTCTGGCGGCATTGAAGGCTTTAACGTCGATCTCGCCAATGAAATCGGCAAGCGCCTCGGTGCCAAAATGAACATCACGGCGGCCCAGTGGTCCGGCCTGATCCCTGCTATGCAGGCTGGCAAGTATGACTTCCTGGTGGCACCGACAACCATCACCGAAGAGCGCGCGAAGACCATGCTCTTCACCGAAGGCTACCTGAACACGGACTTCTTGTTCGCTGTGAAAAAGGGCGCCATGGCCGTCGCTACGCTTGAAGACTTCAAGGGCAAAGTCATCTCAGTTAACAAAGGCTCCGTTTACGATAGCTGGGCGCGTGGCCTTGAGGATTCAATCGGCTGGAAAGTGCAGTCTTACGGCACGCAGACGGATGCCATTCAGGCCGTTATGTCTGGGCGCGCCTTCGCCAATGTGGCCGGTAATACCGGCGTTGCATGGGCAGTGAAGAAGAACGCGCAGCTTGAAGTTTCTTTCAACTATTCCACGGGCAAAATGTTCGGCATGCCGTTCCGCAAGGACGATGCGAAAACCCGGAATATAGTCGAAGCTGTCATCGAATGCATGAAGCTCGACGGCACGTTCACGGCGATGAGCATGAAGTGGTTCGGCCTGGCGCCAACGCCTGGTTCTGCTGCTGTGACGGTCCAGGGCGGTTACGGCCAGCCTGGTCTTGAAGGCTTCGAAGCCACGCCGCACGCACCTAACTGCGGCTGATACGCTACCGCTGGCCGGGCGATATGCGCCCGGCCAGCACTTTCTTTTTTAGCGCCGATGGAGCATTTGGCCCTTGAGCGATTCCCCTATTCTGGACGTCCAGGGCCTGCGTAAATCCTACGGCAAGCTTGAAGTTTTGAAGGGCGTTGATCTGGCGGTGCGGGAGCGGGAGCTGGTGTTCATCATCGGCCCGTCGGGCTCCGGCAAAAGTACGCTGCTGCGGTGCTGCAATCGCCTGGAAGAATCAAACGGCGGTGCTGTGATTTTTGATGGCACCGATATCACGGCCAAATCCACCAATATCAACGCCGTTCGCCAGAAGATCGGCATGGTGTTCCAGTCGTTCAATCTCTACCCGCATATGTCAGCGGAAGGGAATGTGGCGCTGGCGCTGCGTAAAGTCCTGAAACGCCCAAAGGCAGAGGCGCTCGAACGTGCGCGCGCTGCACTCGACCGGGTTGGGCTGAGCGACAAAGCCGAAAACTATCCGAACCAGCTTTCCGGTGGCCAGCAACAACGGGTCGCCATCGCGCGCGCTTTGGCGCTTGAGCCCAAAATGGTGCTGTTCGATGAACCAACCAGCGCGCTTGATCCTGAATTGGTCGGCAGCGTGCTTGAAGTCATGCGGGATCTGCGAACTGCAGGCATGACCATGCTGGTCGTCAGCCACGAAATGCGTTTCGCCCGCGAAGCGGCAGACCGTGTCGTGTTCATGGATGAAGGGCATATCGTTGAGGAAGGCCCGCCGGAACAAGTGTTCGGTGATCCCCAAATGCCCCGTACCCGGGATTTCGTCTCCCGGATCGATCACTGACCAATGAACGCTGAAATCACGCAATGGGATCGCTTCCTCGCCAGTTTCTTCGATCTGGCGGTGATGCAGAAGTATCTGCCGAACATCGTGGATGGGTTCCTGCTGACCTGCCATTTGGCGATCCTAATCGTCATCTCCGGCTTGGCGCTTGGTTTGATCCTGGCCGTAATCCGCGCTTATGAATTTTGGCTGACAAGCTGGCTGATCGTCGTGTTTGCAGATGTCATGCGCGCTCTACCGCCGCTGGTGTTCATCCTGTTGCTATATTTCGGCCTACCGGGCGTTGGCCTGAATTTGAGCGGCTATGCTGCCACCTATGTCACGCTGACCTTGGTCCTCGCCGCATTCTCAGAAGAAATATTCCGCGCTGGTATCCTGGCGACACCCAAGGGCCAGTGGGAGGCCGCGCGCTCCACCGGTCTAGGTTTCGGGCAATCACTGGCCTATGTGATCATGCCCCAGGCGATCCGCATGACGGTGCCGCCGCTTACCAACCGCACCATTGCCATCGCGAAGAATACGGCGCTTGGCACGGTCGTCGGCGTTGGCGAAATTCTGAACCAGGCGACAACCGGCCAGTCATTCTCGGGCAATGCGTCACCGTTGGTTTTGGGTGCCTTGGCCTATCTCATTCTGTTCATTCCAGTGGTGATTTTCGGCCGATGGGTCGAAACGCGCTTCGCTTGGCGTCGGACGTAGGGGGGCGGCCAATATGGAATTCATCCTCCAAAACTTCTTCAATTGGGATATCGTGACCCAAGCTTGGCCGCTGCTGCTGCGCGGTTTCGGCATGACGCTAATCCTGATGGCCGCTGTCATCCCCGTCGGCTGCATTGGCGGGCTAACCGTGGCCTTGCTCGGCCAATCCCGCTTCCGCGCCGTCCGCTGGATGACCATTATCTATGTGGATTTCTTCCGGGCGTTTCCGCCGCTGGTGCTGCTGATCTTTATCTATGCAGGCCTGCCGTTCGCAGGCATTGACCTGCCAGCCATCGTCTCCGTCTGCCTAGCTTTCCTGCTGAACTCATCGGCATATTATGGCGAAGTATTCCGCGCCGGTATCGAAAGCGTCGGCACCGGCCAAGCAGAAGCCGCCCGGTCCACCGGCCTTAGCGGATTCCAAACAACGACCTATGTCGTCCTCCCCCAAGCCATCCGCAATGTCCTGCCAGACCTCGTCAGCAATACGTTGGAGGTGGCCAAACTAACGTCCCTGGCTAGCGTCGTAGCCCTGCCAGAACTCCTATATTCCGCAGACATGGCCCGCTCCGTCACCTTCAACGCAACGCCTATCGTGATGGCGGCCGTGCTGTATCTGGTCCTGCTATGGCCCCTGGTGCGCCTACTCTCCCGCATCGAACACGGCTCAATGAGCAGCCGCTAGCCTTCCACGAACGTCAAAATTACCTGATCGGCAGCCAAGCTAGCGCCAGCTTCGGCTTCTACCGCCGCGATTTCTGCCGTTTTCTCTGCTCGCAGCACGTTTTCCATCTTCATGGCTTCGACAATGGCGAGGGCTTGGCCGGGTTCTACGGTGTCGCCTGCTGCCACCATCACGGCTTTTAGGAGGCCGGGCATGGGGGAGAGGAGGAGATTGGAGGTGTCGGGGGGGAGTTTTTCCGGCATCAGCGCGTGTAGTTCGGCGACCTCTGGCGTCAGCACCAGCGCGCGGGCTTCGACGCCGCCGTGGGTGATGATGTAGCCGGGGCCGTCGCGGTCAATCTGGACGGCGACTTGAATGTCGCCGACATCGCCTTCGAACAACAGCTTTGCGGGGTCTGGATCACCGGAGACGCGGATGGTCTGGCCATTCATCACCACTGCTGCCCCGTGGCCGTCCAGCGTGACGGAGACGTCGCGGCGTACATCCGCCAGCAGCACCGCATAATCATGCACGAGCGGCGGCGGCGTTAGTGCGGAATTGGCTGCAAGTGCCCGGTCACGCTCTGCATTGGCGGCGTGGCGGGCAGCGATCACGGGGGCGATGATGTCCATCCGTGCGTCGGCCAGCAGGTCGTTGGCGAACCCGTCCGGGAATTCTTCTTCAATGAACGCGGTTGAGATATTGCCGGAGCGATGGCGAGGGTGGTCAACGATGGCAGATAGGAACGTGAGGTTATGGCGGATGCCGCGCGTCTGGAACCTGTCCAGCGCCAGCGTCATACGATTGATGGCCTCATTGCGGTCCACGCCGTGGGTGCAGAGCTTGGCCAGCATCGGGTCATAGAACATCGAGACCTCGCCGCCTTCTGCAACGCCGGTATCAACGCGCACGCCGTCCTTCTCCGCAGGTGGGCGATAGCGGGTTAGCCGACCAATGGAGGGGGAGAAATTGCGGGTGGGGTCTTCGGCGTAGAGGCGGCATTCAAGCGCCCAGCCGTTAATTTTGAGATCATCCTGGGCAAAGCTCAGCTTTTCGCCAGACGCGACGCGTAGCATCTGCTCCACCAGATCAAGGCCGGTGATAAGCTCCGTCACCGGATGCTCGACCTGCAGGCGGGTGTTCATTTCCAGGAAGTAGAAATCCCGGTTGGGGCCGACGATGAATTCCACCGTACCAGCAGAATCGTACCCTACGGCGGCGGCGAGTGCGACGGCCTGGGCGCCCATGGCGGCGCGGGTTTCGGTGTCTAAGAATGGACTTGGCGCTTCTTCAACGACTTTCTGGTGACGGCGCTGGATGGAGCATTCCCGCTCGAACAAATGCACCGTATTGCCGTGGCTATCCGCCAGCACCTGGATTTCGATATGGCGGGGATCGACAACGAATTTCTCAACAAATACCCGGTCATCGCCGAAGCTGGATTTGGCCTCAGAGGCGGCGCGGACAAGGCCATCACGGGCCTCATCATCATTGAACGCAATCCGCATGCCTTTGCCGCCACCACCGGCAGACGCCTTCAGCATGACGGGATAGCCGATTTCATTAGAAATGCGGACGACCTCTTCCGGGTCCGTGATCGCGTCTGCAGAACCTGGAACTGTAGAAACGCCTGCGGCTTTGGCTAAGCGCTTGGACTCAATTTTGTCGCCCATCGCGTCAATCGCAGATGGCGGCGGGCCGATGAACACGAGCCCTGCTTCAGCGACAGCGCGGGCGAACCCGGCATTTTCTGAAAGAAACCCGAAGCCCGGATGGATCGCTTCGGCACCCGTATCCTTAGCCGCCTGAATGATCCGTTCGGCCACCAAGTAGCTCTCAGCCGCAGGCGCTGGGCCAATGGCGACAGCTTCATCCGCCTGCAAAACATGGGGGGTGCCCGCGTCGGCATCTGAATAAACGGCGACGGTTTTCACACCCAGCCGTTTCGCGGTCTTGATAACCCGGCAGGCGATTTCACCACGGTTGGCGATCAGGATTTTAGAGAACATGTGCGTGCTCAATCATTCTCGTTTGGTGCATTGAAGATGTGATACTGCCCATCGCCGACTTTAACGACGTTTGGAGCGTGATCCATCCCGGCGGCTTTTGCTAATTGCTGTAAGCGCGTGTGGATCACATCTGCGCTGATGTCTGGGAAGATGCGGGTTTGGAATTCGGATGGACGCCATTTTTTGCGGAACAGCCAGCTAGGCTTCCAGCGGGGTGTTGCGGGTGTTGATGCGCCCAGCGCTTCCGCAACATGGCCAGCGATACGTTCAGCTGCGAAAGCGCCGTCTTGGGCGGCGAAGAATTCCTCAAACCGCGCGCGCTGGGCTGCTTTGGTTTCAGGGTCAGTTTCACCTGCCAAGATAGCCCGGGCCTTCGCGATCACCGCGTCTTCACTATCCCCAACAGCCCCAAGCGCGCCGGAGAGGAAGTAAGTGTGGAGCGGTGAGGGGATCGTTTGATAGCAAACGGTCGGCTTATCCAGCGCAAAAGCCTCTGTCGCGGTGGTGCAGCTGGTGTGGACCAGCACATCGCAGGCGGATAGCCATGCGGCGGCAGGACCTTCGCGAACGATATACACGCCCTCTGCACCCGCCAATCTTTCTTCGTATGGCTCTAATTTTTCTGTGGGATGCGGGCGCAGCACGACCTGATGGTCTGGAAATTCCTTCCGCAGACGTAAGACCAAGGGCGCGGCTGCGGCTAAGTTGGCCGTCTCAAACGCGACGAGGTCATCAATGAAGGCTTTGTCTTCCGGCACATCCAGATTGATGCGGCCGTCCCGCGTTAGGCTGCGGATCAGCCCGTCTGCCGTGTTCTTGGCGGAATTGACGAGGCCGATATTCGTGTTGACCAGAATAAACGCGCCATATTTCGCACTGATCGCTTTTGCGTCCTCCGCATACATGGAGCGGAGTTCTGGCCGCAGGAAATCCCAGCGCGGGTTGCCGGTGATTGTCAGCTTTCCGCTATGGGCCGGATACTTTTCTTCCAGCGCCCGAACATGACGCGGGCCAAGGCAGAATACGGTCTCACAAGCCGCCATGGATTTCGGATGCACCCAGCGCAGCCGACCACTGCCCTCGCCCAGCCCCGGCATTTCTTCGTCGATGGCAGTGATGCGATGGCCAAGTTTTTGAATGCGGCCCATGGCTTTGGCATCGCCTGGGGTCAGTGTTTTGAATATCCAGAAGCCTTTGGGCATCCGACTGGCGTTCTTCTGCAGCAGCCATTTCTGGCCGGTCACGACTTCAACACCCGAAGCTGTTGCGTATAGGGCGATCAGCAGCCGGGAATCCAATTCCCTCGACGCGATTTCCATCGGCATATATAGGAAGGGCGGCTGTGTCGCGGGCACGTTGGGGGTGGTTCCAGTCAAATGAAATACCGTCCGTTGATCTAACGGCAACGGCGGGGCCTGTCTACAGAATGGCTCCTCTCAGACAGAGCATGAGGCGCTAAATCGTAAGAGCAAGCTGCTCACTAAGTTTCTCCCCAGTGAGACTGCCGTGCGCCCATGAGAATTGCCTCGTCACCAGGAACCCGGCTCTCGATCTGGTGACGACTTATTTCACGCAATTCCAGCGTTTGATTTGGATTGAGCGCGCAGCCACCGCATCCGCCCGCTTTGGAGCTATGGTGCGGGCGGCTTTAGCGGCAGTTTGACGGTCCTTAGTTCGGCGGATCGCAGACGACGGTGCCCATTTTGCCCGGCGTTGAGAGTTCCAGGATATCCAAATCCTCGGACGTGCCGTATTCGTTGTGCTTCATGCCACCGGGGATATACAGGCTCTCGCCTTCTTTGATCCGCAGCTGCTCGCCGGTCTCAAATTCCAGATCGACCCAGCCTTTCAGCACATAGACGAACTGACCTTCGCATTCGTGATAGTGCCAGCCGGTGGGCTCCGTCATACCGCGAATGGCGGTCATGGTCTGCGCGCGGAGAGCGCCGCCAGAAGCTTCCATCACGCCTAAGTCCCTGTAGCGAAAGAAATCACGGCGACCTTCGACTGGCGGCGCGCTTTCGCGGGTGGCGTGGGCAATGCGGCCTTTAGTGGGGGCTTTGGCTGAATCAGGCATGGGATGTCTCCTGTTGTTACTGAACTTCCTGGAAATCCTAGCGCGGATATGCAGCGCTGCGCCAGTTCACGAAATGAATCTTCTGCGCTAGCCTTTTCGCCAGAACCGGACCCGGAAGCTCAATCCAGAAGGATATGTTATGCGTATTGTCTGCCAGCTGCCCACTGACAATTGGAACCGTGCGGGGACCCGCGCCAAGTGGGCGGAGGGCATTGGCTATGATGGCGTCACCACGTCTGAACTCGCCCATGACCCATTCATGCCCCTGGCAATTGCAGGCCATTCCACAGACCGTGTAGCGCTTGGCACCTCTATCGCCGTGGCGTTTCCCCGAAGCCCAATGATTGCCGCCAATATGGGTTGGGATCTAAATGCGCAGACGGGCGGGCGGTTCGAATTCGGTCTTGGCACACAGGTCAAAGGCCATAATGAGCGGCGGTTCTCAACGCTTTGGGTCGCCCCCGTCGCCCGGATGCGGGAATATATGCAGGCCATCCGCGCCATCTGGAACGCGTGGGAGCATGGCGAAAAGCTGAACTTTGAGGGCGAACACTACAGCTTCACCCTAATGACGCCGGAATTCTCCCCACCAAAATCCGGCCTCCGACTGCCGCCGCTGACTGTCGCTGCTGTTGGCCCGGATATGCTCCGGATGGCTGGCCGTATTGCTGATGGTGCGCGTCTACACGGCTTCTGCACGCGGAAATACATTGAGAATGTATGTATGCCGAAGGTCGAGGAAGGCATGGCCCGTAGTGGTCGGGACCGGACGTCCTTTGAGATTTCAGGTGGTGGGTTCGTCGCTACGGGTGCTGATGAGCAGGCCGTTGCGGAGAAGCTGGATTGGGTGCGGTATCGGGTTGGATTCTACGGTTCCACCCGCACATACTTGCCGGTATTTGAGCAGCATGGCCTGGAAGAACTCGGCCTCAAGCTCCACAAAATGTCTAAAGAAGGCAAGTGGAGTGAACTGGCAGAGCAGGTTTCAGACGATGTAGTTCGCCTGTTTGCCGCTGTCGGCACCTATGATGAGCTGCCTGCAGCCGTCGCTGAACGCTTTGGCGGCGTCGTCGATACGCTCCGCCTGGATTTGCCGGATGATATTGACCCTGATCTGCATAAGGATTTGATCGGTAGACTGCGCGCAACGCCGGTCGCGTTCGATGGATTTAAGACTGCGACATAGGCATCAGTTGAAACCAAAGCTGGAAATTATTCCGGTTTAGGTGTAAATCAGCGGAATGCGTGAACATATTTCACGTTTCTGGAGATACCCGTCAATGTCTGATATCCCGCTAAGTGACGACCTGAAGCCACTCGATTTCCGTATCCTGAACGCGCTGCAACAAGATGCGCGCGCAGGATTGGAAACGATAGCCAAAGATGCAGGCTCGTCCCGCACCGCCGTGTGGAACCGCGTCAAACGGTATGAACAAACTGGCCTGATCCGCCGCTACGCCGCCATGCTAGACCCCGAAAAGGCTGGCGTCGCGGAAACATTCTTCGTTTCCGTCCGCACAGATCGCCACGACGCGGAATGGTTAAACGCCTTCAGCGCCGCCATTCAGGACATGCGCGAAATCACCGAAGCCCACCGCTTAGCCGGTGCTGAGGACTACTTATTGAAGGTCCAGGTGCCCAGCACCCGAGCGTTCGATGCCTTCTATCGGCGCTTGATCGAGCGGATCGGCATCCACACCGTCTCATCCAGCCTATCCATGGAAACCATCAAGCCGGTAACAGCGCTGCCGTTGCCGGAGTAAGGCTCAGCTATCCTTTGCGGCCTTGGCTAAATCTGGCCCCGCGTGTGGACCGAGGGCGGCGGCGACGCCGACTTTGGTGTCTTTTAGGGCCGCAGCAGCGCGTGGGTTTTCCATGATTTTGTTGAGGATGCCCTGCTGTGCATCGGCGAAGCTGTCCCGGTGTGCCACGACGTGCTCGCGGGATTTCCTGTAAGCGTCGAGCATGCCGTTCAGCTCTGGTGCTACGTAACGCATCACCAGATCCCAGCTCTTCATCGTGTTTTCGCGGTTGGCCCAATCGTGGACGAACCCAACCGTAACGCCGTACCCACCTGTCAACGCGATCAGGTCCCTCAGGCGCTTTACCAGATCATCCGGCGTGCCGATGACAGCGGTGGCACCTTCAGAAAATGCCATTTTCTCAACGCCTTCATGCGGCGTCGCGAAGGGGCCGACGCCGGGCCGCTGCAGCGTCCCGACATTATATTCGTTGTGCCAATGGAACAGGCCGTCCTTGCATTGTTCAATCGCCTGCTCACGGGTTTCCGCCAGGTGCCATTGCAGGATGATCCGCCAGTTCTTGCGGTCCACGGCATTGCCATGCTTCTCGGCAGATTCCTCCGCGAAGGACCACTGCGTTGGTAGCGCGTTCAGCCCGGCAGATGACATGGAGCCAATGGATAGCACGCCCGTATTGTATTTCCCCGCCAACGTCATGCCCGATGGGCTGACCATGCTGGCGACGGCAAACGGCATCTCTTCCTGCAAGGGCAGCAGGTGCAGGCCAGCGTCATTCAGGGTGAACCAATCGGATTTATGGCTGAACCGCTCGTCACCACGCAGCAAGCGTTGAATCACGCCAAGCGCTTCATCCTGTCGGTCGCGCTGGGTGATGGGATCAATCCCGAGCACATAGGCGTCAGACGGCAAAGCGCCGGGGCCAGAGCCGAATATTGCCCGCCCGCCGGTCATGTGATCCAGCTGCACCATGCGCTGCGCCACAATGAATGGGTGATGGTAAGGCAATGAGACAACACCCGTACCAAGCCGGATGCGATGGGTGCGCTCACCCGCAGCCGCCAGGAACATCTCCGGCGAGGCAATGGTCTCCCACCCCGTAGAATGATGTTCCCCACACCAAAACTCATCAAAGCCCAGCTGGTCCAGCCGCTCCACCAGGTCCAGATCAGACCGGTACTGCAACATCGGATGCTCACCGATAGGATGATGCGGCGCCAAAAACGCGCCAAATTTCATGCGGGACATAGGGAGGACTCCAGAAAAATTAGAGTAGAGGTTGAGATGTTCTGGCCACAGCTTACGACGAGATACTTAGAGCGGAAAGAACAGGGACGGGGAGAAGTCAGTGTCTCGTTCCCGGTAGTCCAGCAGCCGAAGGAATTCTCTACAATGGCCTTAATCAAGTGCAATTCGGTTGAGTGTATGATAATTTACCTGTTTCCAGAAATTGAGATACATTGAGTTTTTCTACGATCAGAGGGAGATTATTTCATTGGCTGGGACTCACGTTAAGGTCTTCATAGTGCTCGTAATGACTATGGCACTTGCAGGTTGTCTTCCTGGCAATGTTAGCATGAAAAGCGCCAAGTATGGTGACTTGAACAGCGAATCAATAAGAAAGATTCCAGGGCATCATCTTATTGTCACAAATCCTGAAGGTTTTAAAATTAAGATCACATTTCGGCAAAATGACTGTATCCCGACGTTTGACAATGACAAAAGTTTCAAGGATGCGCTTCAAAGAATGACGGAAAGCGCTTTCAGGCATGTATTTGTCGATAGTGAAATTCGAGTTGAAGGCGATAAAGCTATTGAGCTCGGTGAGCAATTTGATAGCGTCAGCAAAATTTGGTTAAGTTCATTTATTGGCACAATCAAGCCTGAGCGGGTGTTCTCTCTTATTGGAGGTGGATATAAATTCAGTGCTATTTTGTCTGGGAGAGCAACTATTGCAGATAAAGCAGGTATTATTATTGAAAAAGAACTAAGTTCAGCACGGGATACAATTATTGATCTGACATTAATTCCGAAAAAATATAAGCGTAACTGTGTGCAATTTACTGCAGATAAGATTGCCGAAATGTTGACTGGGGCAATCTCAGATGTCCTAACTGAACTAGTGCGAGATATAGAAGCTCAGCGCGCCCGCTTTTTAGCTAGTTCTGGATAGCAGTATCGTAAAGTTTTAAAGACCTTGTGTGTTCACTGAGCCCGGATGAGGAACGCTGAGAAAGCCCAGCGAAGGCTGCGGTGAATAAATGCATTCGGCGTTTAAGCCATGAACGTCGGTAGTTCATGCGTCCTGAGTTTTAGCATATGATAGGCTCTGAAACGCGGGACACGCTTGGGAGACTATGAGCATGGACATCACAGTTGCGGCAGAAGAGGCGGGGACGGTTGTTGGGATCGTTGGCAGCCTGGATACCGTGACTGCGCCGGATGCTCAGGCAGTGCTGGATCAAGCGATTGCGGATGGTGCGACGACGCTGGTCGTGGATTGCCAGGAGCTGGCTTATATCAGCAGCGCGGGTTTGCGGATTTTGTTGGTGGCGGCGAAGAAAGTGCGGCCGCTGGGTGGTCAGGTGCGGATGTGTAATCTCTCGCCAATGGTGCGGGATGTGTTTGATATTTCGGGCTTCACAGCCATTTTGCCGGTCTTCCCGTCCCGCGCCGAAGCGTTGACTGGCTGAGCTGGGCAGACCCTAATGGCCGCTATGGACCTTTCCCGCCCACTCACGCTGCTGTTTATGTCGGTTGATCTGGCGGGCTCCACCAACTTCAAAGATATCACTGGCTCGAAGGACGGCAGTCCCGGCTGGTTGGAAGCGTTCGAAACCTATTTCAAAGAACTACCGCTGGTGCTGATGGGCCAGGTGGCGCAGGCCTTCCTTGAAGCCGAAAGTGTGCCCGAAGTCTCTATCTGGAAGGTTATCGGCGATGAGATCGTGTTCCAAGCGGAACCGCGTACTGCCGAGGAAGCGTTACTGCTGACAGAAGCTTTCTACCGCACCGTTGTGACATATGACGCCCGCTTGTTTGAGCGCTGGCCGCTGCGTATTCGCGGCTGCATTTGGGCAGCGCGCTTCCCGGATAGAAACATCGCCATCGAAATCCGCGAGATGGCGGATATGGGCGGTGGGGATGCCTACGTGGATTACCTAGGCCCCGATATTGATCTGGGGTTCCGCTTGAGCCCCCACGCGCATTTCGGTCAAGTGATTATGTCCACGAACCTGGCCGAAGTGCTGGCGCGCATGCCGGACCGGCACGGCTTTCACTTCCATTATCTTGGCAAGCAGGTGCTGAAGGGCGTGTATCGGGGGCGACCCTATCCGCTGTTCCTGGTATCCCAGCCCGATTGTCTGCCGGACCTTTGGACTTGGGAGGTCGAGGACCCGCCGCAATATCGCGCCGTCCGGGAGGAACCTCCCATGCCAGCGGCAGACCTGATTGAACTGGCCGGGAAGGTGCGCGATTATCTGAATAAGGTGGCGCAGCTTGGGCTTGAGCCGCTGGATTTCTAAGTTTTCACAGACCTGACGAAACATATTCTAATTTGGGAGAGAGACGCATGCGCGTAGTGGGCCTCGGCATTGGCTGGGATGAACTGAAAGCTGGCGATAAGCTGAAAACCATCAACCGCACCATCACCTGTCTCTTATACACATCTGACGCTGCCGACGAATAGAGAGGTGTAGA
>CAJXVF010000002.1 GCA_913060845.1 uncultured Alphaproteobacteria bacterium
TCGGCAGCGTCAGATGTGTATAAGAGACAGGTCGCAGAGACAGAGGCCGAAGGGCGGATTGGCGTTGTTTCTAGTTTGGATGACTTCGGCGCCGGTGAGCTGATTGAAATTGCGTTGGATGCTGGAGGCGCGCCGCTTGTGTGTCCGTTCACGATGGCGGTGGTTCCAATTGTCGATATTGCAGGCGGCAAGGTTGTGCTCAACCCGCCTGCAGGTCTATGGCCACGAGAGACGAAGGCGAAACATACCGGCCCGGCCAAAAGCGGTAAACGCAAACGGCCAAAACCGGTAGAAGGTGAAGGCGACCCCGCGTGAGCGATGACGCTGAAAATAACCAGAAACCCTGGCGGGTGACAGCGCTAACGTTGTTCCCGGAGATGTTTCCAGGACCGCTTGGCCATTCCCTTGCGGGTAAGGCGCTGGAGGCGGGGCTGTGGTCGTTGGAAGCACTGGACATTCGTGGGTTTGCGAGCGATAAACACCGCACGGTCGACGATGCGCCTTTTGGCGGCGGGGCCGGAATGGTTATGCGGGCTGATGTGGTTGACGCGGCGATAGAAGTCGCGCCACCCGTTGGCCCATTGGTCTATCTAACGCCCAGAGGCGTTCCGTTGACCCAAGCGCGCGCGAAAGCGCTAGCTGCTGGGCCAGGGGTGACGCTGCTGTGTGGTCGCTATGAAGGCGTCGATCAACGGGTGCTGGACGCTCGCGACGTTGAGGAGATTAGCATTGGTGATTTCGTCCTGTCTGGGGGCGAAGCGGCGGCGCTGATCATATTGGACGTATGTGTGCGGCTTCTGCCCGGCGTAATGGGCGGCGCGGAGTCGCTAGACGAGGAGAGTTTCGAGAACGGGTTGCTCGAATATCCGCACTATACCCGACCAAGGGTATGGTCGGGGATGGAGCCCCCCGGTGTTTTGCTTTCTGGCGATCATGGCCGCGTAGCGGCTTGGCGGCGGGAACAATCGGAAGCTGCGACCCGGCTGCGGCGGCCTGATCTTTGGGCAACCTACGCTAGGAAAACAGCGCGGCGCGAGCCGTAAAGCTAACGCGGCGCAAGCTGCAAAACTGTACTGAGCGATCAAAAATGAATATGGCGTCGTCCCCCTTTTAAGGCGGGCGCGTTCATGCAAAGGCGAAAAGAAAAAGGAACCGGCCTCATGAACATCCTTGATATTATCGGGCAAGAAGAAATCGCCCGCGTCACGGAATCTAAAGAAATCCCAGACTTTCGCTCCGGCGATACCGTTCGGGTAAACTACCGCGTCGTCGAAGGCGAGCGTGAGCGTATTCAGGCGTTTGAAGGCGTATGCATCGCCCGTAAGAACGCTGGCGTCTCATCAGCGTTCACTGTGCGCAAGATTGCGTCTGGCGAAGGCGTGGAACGTGTATTCCCGCTGTATTCCCCGAATGTCGAAAGCATCGTCGTGGTTCGCCATGGCCGTGTCCGTCGGGCGAAACTGTATTATCTGCGTGGCCGTCGTGGTCGCTCTGCGCGTATCGCCGAGCGTCGCCGTGGCGTTCCGCCGAAGTCTCAGTAACGACAGCGTCGCTAAATTCATAACGACCGGCGGCGCCCCAGGGCGCCGCCGCATTAAGACGACCGGGAGGGGCGAATGGCTACGCCACGCACATTGTTCGATAAAATTTGGGCAGATCACGTTGTCCGCACCGAAGAAGACGGTACGGCGCTGATTTATATCGATCTGCATTTAGCGCATGAAGTGACCAGCCCGCAGGCCTTCGCTGGCTTGCGTGAAACTGGTCGGAAGCTTCGTCGCCCAGACCGGACTATCGCTGTCGCGGATCACAATATTCCGACGACGGATCGCTCTAAGGGCATCGAAGACCCGGAAAGCCGTCTCCAGGTCGAGACGCTTGAGAAGAACGTCAAGGAATTTGGCGTTCCCTACTACGCGGTTGATGATATCCGCCAAGGTATTGTGCACATCATCGGCCCGGAACAGGGGCTTACCCAGCCCGGCATGACATTGGTTTGCGGTGATAGCCACACTTCCACCCATGGCGCGTTTGGCGCACTGGCGTTCGGCATCGGTACGTCTGAAGTCGAGCACGTGTTTGCGACGCAAACCATCGTGCAGAAGCCTGCGAAAAACATGCGCGTTACGGTCAATGGCGTTCCGCCCATGGGCACGACCGCGAAAGACTTGGTTCTGGCGATCATCGGTCAGATCGGCACTGCGGGCGGTACTGGCCACGTGATTGAGTTCGCTGGAGATGCGATCAAGAATCTCTCGATGGAAGGTCGGATGACGGTCTGCAATATGTCGATTGAAGCAGGCGCTCGCGCTGGCATGATCGCGCCTGACGAGAAGACTTTCGAGTACCTGATGGGCCGTCCGCATTCACCAAAGGGCGGTGCCTGGGAGCAGGCTGTCGCATACTGGAAGACGCTGCCATCTGACGAAGACGCGGTCTACGACACCGAAGTAACGATGGATGCGGCTGAAATCGTCCCATACGTAACTTGGGGCACCAGCCCACAGGATGCGTTGCCAATTACGGCGACAGTGCCACGGCCAGAAGACTTCGAGGATGAGGGTCGCCAGAATGGCGTCGCCCGCAGCCTTGAATATATGGGCCTTGATAGCGGCATGGACATCCAAGATATCAAAGTCGACACGGTTTTCATCGGCTCCTGCACCAATGGCCGCCTGGAAGACATTCGGGCAGCAGCAGAAGTCGCTAAGGGTCGCAAGGTTGCTGACGGCCTCCGCGCGCTGGTTGTACCGGGTTCCGGTCTCGTGAAGGAAGCGGCGGAAGCCGAAGGCCTTGACGTGATTTTGAAAGAAGCCGGGTTCGAGTGGCGGGAGCCTGGCTGCTCCATGTGCCTCGCGATGAATGCTGACAAGCTGGCACCAGGCGAACGCTCTGCGTCTACCTCCAACCGGAACTTCGAAGGCCGTCAGGGCCCTGGCGGACGGACCCATCTGGTCTCCCCCGCCATGGCTGCTGCTGCAGCAATCAAGGGCCACTTGGCTGACGTCCGGGAGTTCCTTTCATGAGGAACAATCGTTTCGGCGCGGCTGCTGTCGCGTTTGATCTCGACGACCTAGATCAAGCGCCGGTGCTCCGTTCCGCCGTTCGCGCCATGGTGCGCGGCCGTGATGGAACTATGCGTGCGGTAGATACGGCGCGCCTTGCGTGGCCGAGTTCGGCTGAAGAAGTCGGCGTCGATGAGATGGCCGACATTCTGCGCTATGCTCCGCGCGGCAATTGCTAATTCAGGTTCGGGAGTTCTAGACCCATGGAAAAATTTGAAACCTTCACTGGCGTAGCAGCGCCAATGCCAGCCCAGAATATCGATACGGATAAAGTCATTCCGGCACGGTTTCTGAAAACAATTCAGCGTAAGGGCCTCGGCAAAAATCTCTTCAATGATATGCGCTACAACACGGACGGTTCGGAGAAGGAAGATTTCATCCTGAACCAACCTGCTTACCGTAATTCTGAAGTGCTGGTTGTCGGTGATAACTTCGGCTGCGGTTCCAGCCGCGAGCACGCGCCTTGGGCGCTGTCTGGTTTTGGCGTTAAATGCCTGATCGGCACCGATTTTGCGGACATTTTCTTCAACAATTCGTCCAAGAACGGCATGCTGCTAATCAAGTTGCCGCAAGACATCGTTGATGAGTTGATGGAAGACGCATCCCTTGGCGCCAATGCCCGGTTGACGGTGGATCTGGAGAATCAGACCATCACGCGCCCGAACGGCGAAGTGGTGAAGTTTGACGTTGATCCGCACAAAAAGCACTGCCTGATCAATGGTCTCGACGACATTGGCCTGACCATGGCGAACAAGAAAGACATTGACGGCTTTGAGGGCAAAGATGACATGTCTCGCCCATGGATGCCGAGCACTGCTGCCAAATAATGGCCTGTCGGTTTCGGCCCGCTGAAAGCGGACGGGAAGCGATCTTTACGTGAGATTAAAGCCGTCAAGTATCCATTGGGGATAGTTGACGGCTTTTGCTTGAAAAAAGACTCCAAAATGCAGCGAATCGCTGGCGCCTTAGCGCCTGTAGGAGTATCCTCTGACACTGCGCTTTTAGGCGACAGGGGGAAGATGTAGGGTTTGCGGCTTCGGTCGCTACAAATCCTAGCGCCATGACCGGCACCGCAGCAGAATTCTCCTACCTGAAAAGCGCGCTAAGTATTAGGGCCGCATCTATTGCGGCTGCTACAAGCCGGACTTGGGGGATCGTCTTCCATGTCGGCGCCGTGAACAAAAGGGCTGGTTTGCGATGAAGTTGATGATTGACCGTGGCGTGCTGCTGAAAACGCTGGCGCATGCCCAGAGTGTTGTGGAGCGCCGCAACACGATTCCAATCCTGAGCAACCTGAAGCTCGAAGTCGCGAATGGCAAAGTTTCTGTCGCTGCGACGGATATGGAAATCGGTCTGACGGAAAGCGCGATGGCTGACCCAGCGTCTGAAGATGGCTCTGCCACCGCACCTGCCCATACGCTCTATGACATCGTTCGCAAGCTGCCAGATGGCGCTCAAGTTGAGATCGCGTTGGACGCGATGGCGGAGCGACTGACAGTGCGGGCTGGCCGTTCAAACTTCCAGCTATCTGTGCTGCCGACAGAGGATTTCCCCTCCCTCGCTGACGGCGACCTTCCTGTGAACTTCCGCATGGCCGCCAGGGATTTGCGCGCGCTCATCGACCGGACGCGCTTTGCAATTTCGACCGAAGAGACCCGTTACTACTTGAATGGCATTTTTATCCACAAAGCTGAGCACGAGGGTGTCCAAGTTCTCCGCGCTGTGGCGACAGATGGACATCGGCTAGCGCGTGCTGAAGCGCCGCTGCCAGATGGTGCCGCCGACATGCCCGGCGTTATTGTTCCCCGGAAGACCGTAGGCGAATTGCGCAAGCTTCTGGATGAAGCTGGTGACGATGATGTTGAAATTAGCCTCTCTGAAACCAAGATCCGCTTTGTCCTCGGCGACATTGTGCTTGGCTCCAAGTTGATTGATGGCGCTTTCCCGGACTATGAGCGCGTCATTCCTTCGGGTAATGACAAGTTCATGCAGCTGGATCGCCAGGCCTTCAAGGACGCTGTTGACCGCGTTTCTACCATCTCCACCGAGAAGTCTCGCGGCGTGAAGTTGGCGATGCAGCCAGGCGCATTGGTGGTGTCTGCCTCCAACGCAGAATCGGGCGCAGCGAGCGAAGAGATTGAAGCGGACTACGACGACGCTGAGCTCGAAATAGGCTTCAACTCCCGCTATCTCCTGGATATTGCCAACCAGATTGAAGGCGATGTGGCGGAGCTTTCGTTCTCCGACCCTGCATCCCCAACGATCCTTCGGGACAAGGCCGACGCCAGCGCGCTCTACGTGCTGATGCCGATGCGGGTCTAGAGGCAAGGTCAGCTTTTGCAGGCCAACCCTGTCATCCATGCGTTTCCGACATCGGCGTCTGCCGTGACGCCGCCTGCTGGCGCGTGCTTGTCGCGGCTGACGCTTACGGATTTTCGGTGTTATGAGGCATTGCGTCTGGAGATAGATGCGCAGGCCATCGTACTAACCGGCCCCAACGGCGCTGGCAAAACCAATGTGCTGGAAGCCATCTCTCTCCTGACGCCGGGCCGTGGCCTACGCAATGCCAAAACCACAGAAATTGGCCGCAAATCGACAAACGGCCAACCTCGACGCTGGGGTGCTGCGGCTGTTGTTAACGGCCCTGGTGGTGAGAGCACGCTTGGGGTAGGATGTGACCCTGAAACTCACGGCGAACGCCGAAAGGTGCAGGTCGATGGGGCACCCGCTCGTGGACAGGCGGCACTCGCCGAACGGTTCTCAGCGCTTTGGTTGACGCCGCAAATGGACCGTTTGTTCATTGACGGTGCGGAAGAACGCCGCCGCTATCTGGATCGTTTGGCCGCCACGTTTGATCCCGCGCATATCGGACGGGTCTCGAATTACCGGAATGCAATGCGGCAACGCTTATCGCTGTTGAAGGAAGGCCGTGCGGACCCAACTTGGTTGGACGCGTTGGAGGCCGAGATGGCCGCGCGTGCTGTCGCCGTTGCCGCCGCCCGGAATGAAACGGCTTTGTTGTTGGACACGGCTGCTGCAGAAGGCGTCGGCGCGTTCCCGCGCGCATCAGTGATTGTTGACGGAACGGCGGAGCGGCTGCTCGAAACAGGTCCCGCACTCGCCGCTGAAGATGTTCTGCGGGCAAAGCTTGCTGCTGATAGAGGCCGTGACGCGCAGCTGGGGGCGACCGCAACAGGTCCTCATCGCAGTGACATGGTCGTGGCTGACCGGGCGCGTGGCCTCTTGGCTGCCGACGGTTCTACCGGTGAGCAAAAGGCGCTGTTGGTCTCACTCACCTTCGCGTCTGCGCGCATGCTGGCCACCGCGAAGGGCGCAGCCCCCGTGCTATTGCTGGATGAAGTTGCCGCGCATTTCGACCCCGCCCGCCGCGCAGCCCTGTTTGATGAGGCGCTGGCGCTTGGCGGGCAAGTCTGGGTCACAGGTGCGGATGAAGACCAATTACGACCGCTCAAAGGACGTGCTGATTGGCGCCACGTAGAGGCGGCGACGGTCAGTGACGGGGCCGGACAATGACATTTTTCATAGGGCGCTCGCCCTGCACGTTTTCACGACTTAGCCCAGCCATTGCGCCGGGCTTTATACGATAACCAAGGACGACCCAACCCATGGCAGATACGCCTGAAGACGACCAGGAATACGGCGCTGATAGCATCCAGGTCCTGCGTGGCCTTGAAGCCGTGCGTAAGCGTCCGGGCATGTATATCGGCGATACCGACGATGGCACCGGCCTGCATCACATGGTGTACGAGGTCGTTGATAACGCCATTGATGAGGCACTGGCAGGGCACTGCGATTTGGTCAATGTGATCCTGAATAGCGACGGATCCGTCACCGTTCGGGATAACGGGCGCGGTATTCCGGTGGATATTCATGCTGAGGAAGGCGTATCTGCTGCCGAAGTCATCATGACCCAGCTACATGCCGGCGGAAAGTTCAATCAGAACTCTTACAAGGTATCTGGCGGTCTGCACGGCGTTGGTATTTCGGTTGTGAATGGCCTCTCCGAATGGCTCGACCTCAAGGTTTGGCGAGATAACAAAGAATACGCCATGCGGTTCCGGAATGGCGATGCTGAAGCACCGTTGGCTGTGACTGGCGAGGCCGTTGGTAAGAAGGGTACGGAGGTTACGTTCCTGCCATCGACCGATGTCTTCACCATGGTCGAATTCGATTTTGCCACCCTCGAGCGGCGTTTGCGCGAACTGGCCTTCCTGAATTCCGGCGTCCGCCTGTTGTTGAGAGACGCGCGCGAGGCCGAAGACAAGGACGTCGACCTTTATTATGAAGGTGGCTTGGCGGCCTATGTCGAATATCTGGATCGTAACCGAACGGCCATTATTGAAAAGCCAATCTGGATCACGCGGGAAAAAGATGGCGTTACGGTTGAGGCCTCCCTGCAGTGGAATGACCAATTCCATGAGACCATGCTGTGCTTCACCAACAACATTCCGCAGCGGGATGGCGGCACGCATTTGGCTGGGTTCCGAGGCGCGCTAACGCGTCAGATCAACTCTTATGCAGACTCAAGCGGCATCGCTAAGCGGGAAAAAGCCACGCTGATTGGCGATGACGCACGCGAAGGCATCACCTGCGTGCTGTCCGTCAAAGTACCGGACCCGAAATTCTCGTCCCAGACGAAAGACAAGCTTGTTTCGTCCGAAGTGCGCCCTGTTGTTGAAAGTGCCATCAATGATGCGCTTGGCCAATGGTTGGAAGAGAACCCGAAGGAAGCCAAAGTTATTGCGATGAAGGCTTGCCAGGCTGCCAAAGCGCGGGATGCGGCTAAGAAAGCGCGAGATTTCACGCGTGGCAAAACGGGCCTCAGCATCGCATCGCTACCGGGCAAGCTGGCGGATTGCCAGACTAAAGATCCTGAACGCGCCGAAATCTTCATCGTCGAGGGTGATAGTGCTGGCGGGTCCGCTAAGCAGGCGCGGGACCGCAGCAATCAGGCGATCCTGCCTATTCGCGGTAAAATTCTGAACGTGGAGCGTGTCGGCGTTGACCGCATGCTGAACTCTGCAGAAATCGGTACGTTGATTACGGCGATTGGCGCAGGCATTGGCGCAGATCAGTTCAATGCGGAGAAAGCCCGCTACCACAAGATCGTCATCATGACGGATGCTGATGTTGACGGAAGCCACATTCGCGCCCTCCTGCTGACATTCTTCTACCGCCAGATGCCGGAATTGATTGAGCGTGGCTGGATCTATATCGCGCAACCGCCATTGTTCCAGGTCAAGCGCGGCCAGCGGTCGGTTTACTTGAAGGATGAGCGCGCATTGGAAGATCATTTGATTGATCTTGGTGTGGACGCCTCCGTGCTGAATACCGCTAATGGCGAACAACGCGCCGGCCAAGATTTGCGGGAACTCGCGACCTTTAGCCGTGATATCACCTTGGCCGTCGGCAATTTGGCAGAGACGATCGGCAATGCTGATGTGGTCGAGCAAGCTGCCGTCATTGGTGCTCTTAACTCTGAATCCGTTAGTACCATGGAGTTAGCCAACGAAACTGCAGCAGCGATTGCCGCCCGCCTCGCTGTATTCTCGAATGGTGAGGAAAAGTGGGAAGGCGAAGGCTATACGGACGCCAACGGTGACGCTGGTATGCGTATTATTCGGCTTTCTAACGGTTACCGCGCCGCCCATGACATCTCCGCCCGCGTATTGCGTGGCCGGGAAGCAGCGCGGCTGAATGAAGTTGGAGAGCGCCTGGAAAGGTTGTTCAAAGATCCAGCCGTGCTTGTTGCGAAGGACCGTGAGACACCGATCCATGGACCGGGCGCTCTTGCCCGCGCAATGCAGGAAGAAGGCCGTCGCGGTCTTTCGATCCAGCGTTACAAAGGCCTTGGAGAGATGAACCCAGAGCAGCTTTGGGAAACCACGCTGGATCCAGAAGCACGCACGCTTTTGCAGGTGAAGGTCGCCCATGCAGAAGAAGCAGGCCACGTCTTCTCCACGCTAATGGGCGAAGAAGTTGAGCCGCGCCGGAACTTCATTCAGGAAAACGCGCTGAAGGTCGCAAATCTGGACGTTTAGAGGCTGCCGTGCTTCTAAGCGGTAACGGCGCGTAAACCATAGCCTTTTAGTATCGGGGCTATGAATGAGCATTCTCCCGCTGCTGCGACAGTGCGTCTGCGGCCCACCGATGGGTCGTTGATTGGAACCATCGCGTTCTTCCGGAACCGGGCTTTTCTCGGTGCCTTTTGCCGCCAAATTCGCCCGGCGACAGATGGCCCGACGCGGATCCTGGCGCACGCCTGCTCCATTGGTCCGGAAGCATATTCACTCGCCATCCGGATGAGGATTGAGCGGCCTGAGCTTGATTTTCAGATCGACGCGACTGACCTTTCCCAAGGCTTTGTGAATTATGCGGCACGGGGCGCATATCCCAGTGCTGTGCTGCAGGGCGCGGTTGCTGAGGAGCAAAGCTTCTTCCAACAGATCGATGACAAGACTGTCGCCATTGCGCCAGAAGTTCGGGCACGAGTGAATGTCCTACCGGCCAGATCATTCGCGGAGTTTGAGGCCGAAAAGGTCTATGACGCTGTAATCCTCTGCAATGCACTTGTCTATGTGGATGGCCCAACACAGGGTTCCACCATTGACCGGATCGCAGGATATAATTCAGACCTATTGGCTGTAACGGCTGCCCATCAGGACCGGATCGCGGCGGACCTTGAGCGCAATGCCTACGCACCGATCATGGATGATTTCGCCGCCATCCATGCCGGTTGGATCGACCGCCAGCGCTCACCAGGATTCCCGAAAGGCTCGCCTCCGCCAACTGGCGCGCAAGCCGACCCTTACATTGATCCAATCGATGATGATGCAGGTTGGCGCTATCGCCACGGGGCGTTCTTCAGGAAGCAGGCAATTGCAGACGTGCTGACTGCAGACGCATTAGCCTCTTAGCGCTGCCATCAGTCGGTCAATTTCGGCCTCGTCATTATAGTAATGCACAGATGCACGGCAGATTGGCGGTAGGTTCCGGCGCGTCGAATCTATAAGCGTACTGCTTGGCCCCGAAACACTGATATTGATTCCCTGGCTGGCAAGACGCTGTTTGATATCCGCGCTGTCTTCATGGTCGCTGGAGAATGTGACGATCCCGCCCTGCTCCTGGCCAATGTCCTGCACGGTAATGCCATTGGTCTCCCGCAGGCGACGGCGGAGGTCATCCGCAAGCACACGCACCCTGTCCCAAATAGCATCCATCCCAATATCGAGGGCGTAATCTACAGCGGCGCCGAGGCCTAGTTTGGCCGCATAGTTGTTTTCCCAATTTTCAAACCGTCGGGCATCGGGGCGGAGTTCATAGCTGTCCAGGCCGGTCCAATTGGCAGCGAAATGATCAACGATTGGCGGCTCCATCGTGGGTATCAGGCTTTCACGGACATAAAGGAAGCCAACGCCACGCGGGCCGCGGAGGTACTTCCGCCCAGTCGCTGAAAGCATGTCGCATTGGATTTCGGCCACATCAACGGGCATTTGACCGACAGACTGGCAGGCGTCGAGCAAGTAGAGCGCAGCGTGGCGTTTGGCGATCCGCCCAATTTCCGAAGCAGGGTTCACAAGGCCGCCATTGGTCGGCACATGGGTGATGGAAACCAGCTTCACCCGGTCATCCATCATTGCCGCCAATGCATCCGGCGAAGTTTCCCCAGTTGAGGCAGACGGAATGACTTCGACGACAGCACCAGTGCGCTTTGCGACCTGCAGATAGGCCACATAGTTGGCTGCGTATTCAGCCTCTGCCGTTAGGATACGGTCACCGGGTTCGAACTTAAGCGCGTAGAAGGCCATATCCCAGGCGACGGTTGCGTTTTCTACAACTGCGATCTCTTGGGATTTGGCATTGATCAGCCGTGCCACTGAATCATATACCGCTGCCACACGGGCGCTTTCTTGGTTCGCCGCCTCATATCCGCCAATGGCGGCTTCAAGCTGCAGGTGACTAATTTGCGCTTCAACAACGGCATTTGGCGGCAGAGCCGACCCTGCATTGTTAAAATGAGCAACGTTTTGAACGCCGAGCGTTTCTGCACGAAAGCGGGCGAGGTCGATGGTCATGCAGATTGCTCCCGTCGGCGAAAGAAGAATGCCAGCGCTAATGAGAACGCTAACAATAGGCCGTACAGAGTATCGCCATACTGCGCATAGAGTGTGGGCGGATTAGGCGGAGGCAGTTTGACGTCAATTGATGCCGCTTGCTCCAGCGGGATGCGCGCGATTTCAACACCATTGGCGTCAAATGCGGCGCTGATCCCTGTGTTCGCAACCCGAATCAGTGGCAGGCCTTCTTCAATTGCTCGCATGCGTGAGATGGCGAGATGCTGGTGCGGGCCTGCACTTTGTCCATACCAGGCATCATTAGTGATATTCAGCAGGAATGCCGGGCGTTCAGATGCCGTGACAGAGCCCGGAAATATCACCTCGTAACAAATCAAGGGGCTGAAACTCGGCAAGCTGCCCAGCTGCATCGTTGCTGGACCAGGACCAGCTAAGAACGACCCACGCCCCGGCACGAGTTTGTCGAACGGCAAATAGGCTGCAAGCGGCATGAACTCGCCGAATGGCACAAGGTGGGTCTTGTCATAACGGGCGGTGATCTGGCCTTTGCTGTCTATGGCGAGAAGGCCATTCGCATAGTCATACCCGCGATCAGCGTTTGGCGTGCGGATCGGCGTTCCGATGATTGCGAAGCCGTTCTTCGCTGGCAGCCCGCCGATCACCTCAAGCGCTTTTTTACTCTCGGCGACATTAAATGGCGTTGCCGTTTCCGGCCAGACGATCAGATCCGGCTTCGGCACGCCATCTTTGCTGGAGAGTGCGACATGCCGATTGAAGATAATGCCACGGTTTTCTGGCCGCCATTTGATCCGCTGGGGCGTATTTCCCTGAACCATGCGGACCGTCATGGCGTCCGCCTCAGGCGTAGCAGCCTTTGATGGCGACTGTTTATAGAGAAATCCGGCGGCCAGCAGAGCGATGCAACCGGCAGCAAGCGCAGCCTCACGCTTCGGCAGGTTCCGCTGAGCGATCCATTGGCGCAAGGCACCTGAAGCAGTGATGGCGCCAGCCAGAGCCAGCAAGCCAACCCCGTAGGCACCGAAAATAGAGCCAGTGTTGATCAGGCTGGTCTCAACGAAGGCGAGTGCTGTTAAGTCCCAAGCGAAGCCGGTGAACAGGTGGCCGTAGGCATATTCCGAAATGCTAAGAAAGCCTGCGAGTCCAAGCCGTGCGGCGACAGATGGCGTGTTCGATCCTGGCCAGAAGCGTCGCCAAAGATAAAATGCCAGTGCAATGTAAAGGGCGAATGCGCCCGCAAGTGCCAGAACGGGCAGCAGCGAAGCCGCACCCATCCCTGGCATCGGCACCAAAAATGCCTGGGATATCCAGTTAAGCGCGCCAAAATGCCAGGAAATACCGAACAGCCAGCCAATCCCGAACACCCGTGCTGGTGATCGGGCATCTAGGTAGAACGTAATCGCGACAAGGCCCAGAAGCATCCCGTAGGGGCTCGGAGATGGCGGAAATGATAAGGCCGCTGCTTGGCCTGCGATCAGAGCAAACAGACAATCCCGCAACCATGCCGGCACCTTCAGCATCGCCTGCATCGGCTAGGCCTTGTTCGCTTCGTCGATATACTCAACGGCTTCTTGAGCTTCGTCGCCGTCGTTTTCTGGGAGATTGCGGATCCGTAGACTGCGCACACGGCGTGGATCGCCTTCAAGAACCTCGAATTCAACGCCCGAAGGATGCCCAATAATCTCGCCACGGGTTGGCACGCGTCCGATCAGTGTCACAGCAAGGCCGCCTACGGTATCGATTTCTTCGCGCTCATCCTCAGTCAAGACAAAGCCGACGCGTTCTTCGAAATCTTCGAGACTGGCACGTGCATCAGCAATGATGGTTCCGCCGGATTCATCGACAAGTTCGGGCGTTGCTTCATCATCATGCTCATCCCGCATTTCGCCGATAATTTCTTCGACGATGTCTTCCACAGTGACAATGCCGTCCACGCCACCATATTCATCAACGACGATGGCCATATGGGTCCGACTGACCTGCATTTGAAGCAGCAGATCAATCACCCGCATGGATGGCACAACAAACAGCACGTCGCGCAGCAGTGGTTCAATTTCTGTTACGGGCGGATCACCCGTCATCGCCACCATTAGATCCTTCACGTGGATCATGCCGATGGTGTCATCCAGCTCACCTCGGAATATGGGTAGGCGGGAATGGTAGGTTTGGCGAGCTTTCTGAACGGCACCTTGAACGCCATCTGCTACATCAACGCCATCAATATCAGCGCGTGGCGCCATCACGTCGGCGACTGTCAGCTCATTCAGGCTGATGGCGTTTTCGATGATCTGACGTTCAGCGTCAGAGATTGTTGGCGTGTCGGTATTCTCACGCTCAACCAGTTCGGCGAGGGTGGTGCGAAGGTCCGTTTCGCCGCTTCGCCGGATCAGGCGGTTCCACAAGCTCGGGCGACTGGTGCCATTATCAGAATCGCTGCTCATGTCGCCAACTCACTATCCGCATAAGGATCTTGTATTCCGATCCGCTTTAGCGCTAGCACTTCCATCGCTTCCATAATCTCTGCTTCGTCATCCTGGACATGGTCATAACCTGCCAAGTGTAACACGCCATGAACAACTATATGAGCCAAGTGGCTGGCAGCTGATATCTCAGCCTCACGGGCTTCTGCCAGAACGGTTTCGAGCGCGATTGCGATATCACCGTAATGTCCGTCAATCGGTGTCTCGCCAGGCTGTGCCGCTGGGAATGAGATCACATTGGTTGGCTTATCTTGCCCGCGGTGGTCTGCATTGAGGCGCTGCAACGCCTCATCATCAGCCAGTAAAACAGTCAGCCCTGCATCCTCAGGAAGCTTGGCTTCGGCTAACGCAGTACCCAACGCTTCGACAACTGCAGCCTCGGCTTCATTCTGGAGGAAGGGCGCGATCCGCCAGGCGTCATTTTCCAGAATGATGTCCTGCGGACAATCCGGTTCTTCGGTCGGTGCTTCGTCAGTCATGGCTGGAGGATTTCGAGCGTGCGTCATAGGCGGCGACGATCTTGGCAACGAGTTCTTCTCGAACGACGTCGCCTGCATAAAAGCGTGTGACAGCCACGTCAGGAACGTCCTTCAGCACTTCAAGGGCATCGTTCAGGCCGGATTTCTGGCCCCGCGGCAGATCGGTCTGGCTTGGATCACCATTGACGACCATGTGGCTGCCTTCGCCAATACGGGTCAGCGCCATCTTCATCTGCATCGGCGTAGTGTTCTGCGCTTCATCCAGGATAATGAAGGCGTTGGAAAGTGTGCGCCCGCGCATAAACGCTAGAGGTGCTGCATCAATCTCCTCATTCGCCAGCTTCCGCTGCACCATATCCGCCGGCATCATAAGGCCGAGCGCGTCTTTGAGCGGGCGGAGGTATGGATCAACCTTCTCGTTCAGATCACCCGGCAGGAAACCAAGGCGTTCGCCGGCTTCAACGGCTGGGCGGGATAGGATAATGCGCTCGACTTGCCTGCGCTTCATCATCTCGACGGCGACAGCGACCGCAAGGAAGGTTTTGCCTGTGCCCGCGGGGCCAATCGAGAACGTTAGCTTCGACTTACGCAGCGTTTCGACATAGCGCGTTTGAGCGCCCGCGCGAGGGCGGATGGGGCGCTTATAGGTGTCGATTGGCTGGCCTTCAGCATCACTGGGGCCAAGCCTGGAGGCGCGGGCGACGGCTGCGACGCGATCATCATCTAATGCGCTGCCGGATTTGGCTTCGGCATAAAGCTGATTGATGGCTGTCTCGGCCGCGGCGACCGCATCCGAAGGACCGGTGATCGCGACCTGTCCGCCGCGTGATGCTAGATTGACGCCAAGCTCCCGTTCTAGCCGGGCGAGGTGGCGGTCATAAGCGCCGAAGAGTGTGGGCAGCGGCGCTTCATCCTGAAAGGAGACTTCCGCGCGGGCGTCGTCGCTATCATCAGCGGTCAAGCCGCACTCTCCTGTTTTGGGTCGGCCAAAGAGCCTACCAGTCCGTTAGGGGCACCGCGTGCGACGCGGACATCGGATACTGCGCCAAACAGAGCATCCGCGCGGACGGGGTCCAGATCAATATGAGTTGCTTGCAGCCAGGGTGAGCGGCCAACAAGCTGGCCGGGCTTTTTACCGCGCCGGTCAAACAACACCGGCACAACACGATCTGCCATGGCTTCATTGAAGGCTAGTTGCTGTTCGTTCAGAAGCGCCTGGAGACGCTGCAAACGCTCACTCTTCATGGCTTCCGGCACCTGATCCTGGTGTTCAGCAGCAGGCGTGCCAGGACGTTCGCTGTATTTGAAGGAATAGGCCTGGGCGAAATTGACCTGCCTGATGAGATCAAGCGTGTCTTCAAAGTCCTGGTCTGTTTCGCCAGGGAATCCAACGATGAAATCTGATGAGAGTGCCAAGTCGGGCCGGACAGCGCGGAGGTGTTCGACAATGCGGAAATAGGCCTCACGACCATGGCCACGGTTCATCCGCTTCAGAATTCGATCCGAGCCTGACTGCACTGGCAGATGCAGGTAAGGCATCAGCTTTGGCGTATCGCCATGGGCAGCGATCAAGTCATCATCCATGTCGCGTGGGTGGGAGGTCGTGAAGCGGATACGCTCTAGGCCATCAATCTTCGCAAGCTCGCGGATAAGCTGCGCCAAGGTCCAGGTTTCACCGTCCTCGCCAACACCGTGATAGGCGTTGACGTTTTGGCCTAGCAGCGTGATTTCCTGCGTGCCTTGGCCGACGAGCTTGATCGCCTCATTGCGAATATCGCCGACGGGCCGCGAATACTCAGCGCCGCGCGTGTAAGGTACGACGCAGAACGTGCAGAACTTATCGCAGCCTTCCTGAATCGTCAGAAACGCAGCCGCACCCTGAGGCGCTGACTGTTCCGGTAAAGAATCAAACTTAGTTTCAGTTGGAAAATCCGTATCGACGATACGCTCGCCTCTGTCAGCCAATATCCGACGGACCATGCCACCAAGGCGGTGATAGGCTTGTGGGCCAACGACGATGTCCACAGACGGTGCCCGGCGGCGAACTTCGTCGCCTTCAGCCTGGGCCACGCATCCAGCGACTGCTATCAGCATGTCGCCTTCGCCAGCTTCCCGCCTGGCTTCACGCATCAGGCGGAGGCGTCCGATTTCGGAATAGACCTTCTCGGCCGCTCGTTCGCGGATATGGCATGTGTTCAGCACGACCAGATCAGCGTCTTGTGCTGTGTCTGTGCGTTCAAAGCCGATGGGGGCGAGTACGTCTGCCATGCGGGCGGAATCGTACACGTTCATCTGGCAACCGTAGGTCTTGATAAAGAGCTTGCGCGCCAAGGGATCTGTTACCTTTGAAAGTTCAGGCGGACAGTAGAATTCGCCAGCGTTCTGTCAAGTTCCAGCAGTCTCTTTTGGGGCTGCTGGCAGCGCTATTTGTGCGTCTGGTGCTGGAAGTGCAGGCATAGGGAGGGTCCGGCCGGTAACCATAGCGGTAACGCCGGCAGAAACCATCTGCTGACATGCGCTCGCCATGGCCCGGCGATTTGCATAATCATCCATGCTGACGGGCTCATGGAATTGGATTTCAACCTTAGTCCGCTGGGCTTTTAGGAACGACCAAATGTGCGGTAGCAGCGCCATGTCGCCATACCATGCGACCAGTGGGCGCTGCGCGCGCGTGAGCGGCAGACCGTCCATTTCAGTATAGGCTATGGAGACTGGTTGAACGGTGACGGCATGACCATTGACCTGGTTTTGAGCGACGGAAAATAGCGCGCTTTTGAATGTCAGAACCCGTGCGCCATCATAGCTGGTGCCTTCAGGAAACAGAATCACATTGCCGCCGCTTTCAAAGCGTTCCTGCACGCGGGTGAGTTGGGCGCCTATCTTCGTGCGCTGCTCGCGTTCTACGAATATCGTCCGCTGCATCTTGGCCAGCCAGCCCGCGATGGGCCAGTTCGCGATATCAGACTTCGCAACAAACGAGCCTTCAATCACGGCGCCAAACACAAAAATATCTAAGTAAGATATATGGTTAGATACAAAGAGCGTTGGGTGAATTTCGCTCATCTGGCCCGTTGTTTCGATCTGAATGCCGAAGATGCGCGTGACGCCACGATGGAAGCGGCGGGGTATCCGATCGGCAGCCTTAAGCTTCAGCAGCAAGGCGCCCGCTTGCACAGGCGCCAACATCAACATCCAGTCAATTAAGGCCATCATGCGAAGCAGTGGCATCATGCGCCGAGGTCGGCTCCAACCGCATCTCCAGCGCCGGTGCGCTCTCGCACGCTTTGGTAACGCTTCGCGTAATCGGCAGCCAATTGGTCTGTGCGGACGACGACGCAGACATCGACTGTGTCGAACTGTTCATCAATCACTGCACCATCGCCAATCATGGCGCCGAGGCGGAGATATCCCCGAAGCAGCGGCGGCAAGGCGTTCTGTGCTTCTTTTTCGTCAATTTCACTGTCCGGCAGCAAGTCCATACGCACATAGCGCTTGCGGATTGCTTTGGGCCGGAGCTGAGGCGGCGCCAGGTGCATCTTATGCAGATAGCTGAGCGCCAGAGCATGCTTTTGTGGGTCTGCGCCAAGGAATGAGGCGCAGCCGAACATGATTTTTACATCATGCATGGCGATATAATGCGCGAGCGCCCGCCACATGAGGTTCATCACGCCTGCACTACGGAAATCTTTGTGGACGCAGGACCGACCAAGCTCAAGCACTTGTCGCCCGCCACGTAACAGCTTGCGAATGCGGAACTCGTCCTGGGTGTAGAATTGGCCCGCTTTGGCAGCAACATCACGACGAAGCAGGCGGTATACGCCAACAACCCGATTTGCAACGGGGCCGCCATGGTCCAGCACAATCAAGTGATCACAGAATTGATCGTAGCGGTCAAAATCCAGCCGTGCAGCCTCGACTTCTGGGGATGGTTTAGCGGAGAGCTCCTCGTAGAAGACCTCATAGCGCAGGCGTTGCGCTGCCCTTATTTCAGCATCAGTTTTGGCAAGGCGCACTTCAAGCGTTCTAGCAAGGAGATGAAGTTCGCCAAGACGAGCAGGCGCTGGTCCACGTCGTAACGCCCGGACAAACGGAAAGGGCTTGCGCGCGCCAAAACGCCTGCGTGGCGGGCGTACCCGTTTCCAGGGCCGTCTCTTCGCTAAGGCGCGCTTGAGCGCAATCCGCATGGGCTGTTCTACCTCTGTCGCTTCATCGGACGACCAGGCTTCGGTCGGCCCTATCGACGGTCGAATTGCGCTACGTTGATTAGACCTTATCACGTGTCAGTTCCTCGCACGATAGGGCTGGATGCGACGCATTGAACGATTAAGTGGGGGCGATGTGGGCCTGGCCCAAGAAGTTTAGCGCACCTGCTTGGGGATATCTGGAGGATGGAGGTACAAAAAAACCCCGCACAATGGCGGGGTTTTGATGTCTTTTCGGGCCGGGGAAAATCCGACTTGGCTGCGCGCTGTATCAGCGGCGGCGCGCGCGGGTCCCGAGACCAATTTTTTTCGCGAGTGTGCTACGTTGTGCAGCATAGTTCGGGGCGACCATTGGATAATCGTGGGGCAGGGACCACTTTTCGCGATAATCTTCTGGAGACATGTCGTACGCGGTCTTCAAGTGACGCTTCAACATCTTCAGCTTCTTGCCGTCTTCCAAGCAAATCAAGTAATCCGGGGTAATAGACTTCTTGATTGGTACAGCAGGCTGCGGCTTTTCTGCTTGCGGTGCGCTGTCTGCGCCAACAGATGCCAGCGTCGTGTAGACTTGACGAATTAATTCTGGAAGATCGCTTACTGGCACCGGGTTATTGGCGACATGGGATGAGACAATCTCAGTCGTGTGCTCTAGTAGTTCGCGGGACATAGTGACGTCTGCTTCGGTCATACCGATCTTTCTCCGGGATTGCTTTAGTGCTAAATACGTGAGCGGGCTTATAGACTTGGTAAAGCATTCGCGCAACATATATTTTGGCATTTTAGAGGTGAATTTATGGCTGAAGCTGACAATAAACAGGCAGACTACTTGCTCGATATAACGAAAGATCGCTGCCCGATGACTTTCGTTAAGACGCGATTAACGTTGGATAAGATGCAATCTGGCGACACTCTGTGCGTCCGCCTTAAAGGCGAAGAGCCGTTGAAAAACGTTCCGCGGTCCGCAAAGGAATTGGGGCATCTGGTCGCAGAACCTATACTTGAAGAGAATGGCGTCACGAGCATTAATATAGAAAAGGTCTAAAGTAGATTGTCTAATGTTCTCGCCATGATTTTGGCATCCACGCGATATCCGTCTCGCGGATAGTAGGCAGGGCGTGTGCCAACTGTAGTGAACGACATCGCTTCATAAAAAGCTTTTGCAATGGTGTTATCATCTGCGACCTCTAGCAGAATGCGCTCGTAGCTGCAGTTCTCGGCTTGGCTGGCGAGCAATTTTAATAAATGTCGGCCAAGACTGCGCCGGCGGAATGCATCCCCGACTGCTATATTGATGATGTCCATGTCCGCGCCCGTGCGCATCGCCAAAATCGCGCCTGCTGGCCCCGTGAGGCCCGGTGCAAATGCGATTACGCCAGCGCCACCTTCATCTAATACGCGGGTGATATCTCTGGTTTTCCAGCCGCCCGCCCCGCCATCGGCATGGGCAGATTGAAATAACGCTGCGACTGCGTTGGCATCACTAATTGTCATAGCTCTGAGGTCGAGCGTGACGTCAACGGTTTTTGGGGGCAGCAGCAAGCGTCTAAATCCTTGTCATTGGGGTGAACTTATGCGCATTTCTGCCACCATGATCAAACATCTATTCCTTGTTGCCGCGGCTTTTGCCGCTTGGACCGTCAGCGCTGCCCCGCAGGCATTAGCGGCGGATCATGCTGTGATCGTGATGTATCATCGGTTCGGCGAGAACCGCTATCCCTCGACCAACGTAACGATGAAGCAACTGGACGCTCACATTGCGCATCTGAAGCGCGGCAAGTTTACGGTCTGGCCGTTGAAGAAGATCGTTGCGGCGATCAAGGCTGGCGAACCTTTGCCGGATAAAACCGTCGCCATCACAATTGATGACGCCTATGCCTCCGTTATGAAGCGCGGGTTGCCGAAGTTGAAAGCAGCAGGCTTCACGGCGACATTATTTGTATCGACCGAGCCGGTGGACGCTGCCTTGCGCGGTTACATGAGCTGGGATGATATCCGCAAAGCCTTGGATGATGGGTTTGATATCGGCGCGCACACCATCAGCCATGCCCATCTTGCTGACCTGCCATTGGCGGACGCCAAGCGTGAGATTGCGTTCAGTAATCAGCGCTTCAAGGCTGAATTGGGCTTTGTCCCTGAACTTTTCGCTTATCCTTACGGTGAGACAACGTTGGCCGTTCGCGATACAGTCAAAGCCGCTGGATATGCCGCAGCATTTGGCCAGCATTCGGGTGTCGCCCATGCGTCCGAAGACATGTTCTATTTGCCGCGTTTCTCGTTGAACGAAAAATACGGCGCGCCTGATCGGTTTCGCACGTTGATTTCAGCGCTGCCAATAGATGCGCGGGACGTGACGCCAAGTAACATCACACTTGATAAATCTACGAACCCACCAGCATTTGGCTTCACGGCAGGTGAATCAGCCGGGAATTTAAATGGCTTGGCTTGTTATGCAAGCGGCCTTGGCACTGTCTCTTATACACATCTGACGCTGCCGACGAATAGAGAGG
>CAJXVF010000003.1 GCA_913060845.1 uncultured Alphaproteobacteria bacterium
TATTCCCTACCAAGGGAATCCCAAACGATTCAATCAAATCCAAATCCGCTCTAGTGGAACACAAAGGCTAAAGCTTGCGAAACCGCCCACTCTTGTAGACAACCTCACCGGACATGAGGCCGCGATATAGTAGCGAACCCTTTGTTCCGGCGAACTCCGCCATGAAACGACGGACCAACCAGACGCTCGCAATACGATTTTGCTTTCGGGCATACGCGGCATCCAGTGCACGAACCACATCGGCGGAGATGTCTTCGGATCGCTCAAGCCGCATCCCGGGGTGAGCGAGGCTTTTCTCTGTAGCAGCCATCGTGGCCTTGGACCGCATATCGGCCCACCCAAACCAACCGCCAGGTTTTAGAACCCGAACCGCTTCAGCAACGAATTTGTCCATATTGCCGTAGCAATGGGATGATTCAACGTTCAGTACAATATCGAAACTCGCGTCGGGCAGGTCCAGGTGCTCGGCATCGCTAACGGCAAAGCTTAGATTGGCGGTATCGCTGTTGAGACGGCGCGCAAGTTCGGTTGCAGGAGCGGAGAAATCAACGCCCAATACCACTGATGGCTGAAAATAACGCGCAACATATCGGGCACCACCGCCTCTACCACACCCGATCTCAAGCACACGTGCGCCGTTGAGCGGAAGGCCTCGTGCCACATGGTCTTAGAGGCCGATAAAGGGCCGCTCTGGCTCATCTTCAGCCGCTAATTCAATGGGCATAGCGCCTTCAGGCGGCAGCCAACCATAGTTCATGAAGCGCCAGTCGGAATCGCGCCAGAAGCGGCCAAGAGTATTGTAAATTACCTTCCAAACGAAACGGCGGACGCCCGGAAAGGCACCTGCATCCATCGTCCGAAGGACTCTTTTGAATAGGCCGCTCGCCATCGTCTAGAAGTCTTTCATTTCATCCGAGTGCTGGACGCACTCCACGATACCCGGTCGCTACCAAGTACATTTCTGGCGAGCCTTGGCGGCTTGCGGGCGGTTTTACGTGCCTGACTTGGCGAAAATCACGTTTGAGTTCCGCCAGCAGGTCCGGCGGTGCGCCGCCTTGGAATACCTTCACAATGAAAATGCCGTCGTCCGCCAACAGCTGCTTGGCGACATCATAGGCGGCCTCGGCCAGGCCTGCGATCCTGATTTGGTCTGTGTTCTTATGGCCGGTTGTCGATGGTGCCATGTCGGACAGCACGATATCTGCTTCACCGCCAAGCGCCGCTTGGATCAATGGGATCGCGTCCTCGGCGAAGATGTCGAGCAGCATAAGCTCGGCACCCTCAATCGGGTCCATCTCCTGAATGTCCATGCCGATAATTGGCGGCGACTTTCCAGATACCGCACCCGTGCGCTGCGCGGCGACTTGGGTCCACCCGCCTGGGGCAGCACCAAGATCAGCGATCCGCAGGCCGGGTTTGAGGAAACCAAACCGATCATCTAGCTCGACCAGCTTATACGCGGCACGGCTGCGATATCCGTCGGCCTGGGCTTTCAGCACATAGGGATCATTCAGCTGTCGTTGCAGCCAAAGTGTGGAACCGACCTTCCGGCCACTCGCGGTTTTAACGCGTGTCGCCATCATCCGGGCACCATCGCCGCGCCCCGAATTGCCTTTTGGTTTGCCGGATTTCCCAGCGCTGCCAGGTTTCTTCGCCATTGCTAGCCCCTATAGCCATCTTGCATGAGCGAAAGGAGGATGCCTTCGCGCACGCCGCGGTCCGCCACCCGAAGGCTCCCAACCGGCCACTCATCCCGGATTGCATCTAGGATGGCGCAGCCCGGCAGCACAAGGTCTGCTCGTTCCGGACCCACGCATGGATTTGCCCGGCGACCATCTGCGCCGATGGCGAATAAGTGTTCTGTCACGGCGTCAATCTCTTTGAAGTCCATCAACGTGCCGTCTACGGCGTCGCGACGATAGCGGGGCAGGCGTTTGTGAATGCCCGCAACCGTGGTGACAGTGCCGGATGCACCAAGCATCTGCACGCGGCCAGCTCGAATGCGCTGCGAAATGCCGTGCTTGGTGTCGAATGCACCGAGTGGCATCCGGGCGTCGTGTTTCAGGCTGTTGTATAGGTCCGGCGTAATCTCCTGGCCACGCAACCGGTCCGCCATTGTGACGACGCCCATCGGAATGGAAATGCTGTCCAGAAATGTGATGGGCCCACCAGGCGGCGTTGCCAGCCAAATGACTTCCGTCGATCCGCCGCCGATATCAAATACAACAGCATTCTCGCGCTTGGCAGTCAGCAAGGGGCCGCAGCCTCTGGCCGCCAATGCTGCTTCCTCACCAGCGTCAATGATCTCTAGGCGCACATCGGCTTCATAGGCGGCGCGATCCAGGAATTCACCGCAATTGCTGGCTTTGCGGCAGGCCTCTGTCGCGACATAGCGGCCATAACGGACGCGCCAGCGACGGAGTTTGCTCACACATACCCGCAACGCATTGATCGCGCGTTCAATAGCAGGCTGAGACAAACGCCCGGTTTCATTGATACCTTCGCCAAGGCGGATAATGCGGGAAAAAGAATCGATCACGGTAAAGCCGGAACCGCTTGGTCGCGCGACCAGAAGGCGGCAGTTGTTCGTGCCCAAATCTAGCGCTGCAAATGCTGGTAAATGGCTATGTCCATTCCGGGACCGATGCCCAGACCCATTGCGGGTGGGATGCGGCCGCCGCTGGTCTATGCCGCGATCAGACTCCACGAGAGATACAACTCCAAATCTATCCGGATCTAAATCTCAAATCATCCGGCTGCTTGTCAATAGGATAGGGCGCCCGGCCCTAGAACGCCAATCCAATACTTGACATTTATTAATTGAACGCCGAATGTCCCAGCCCGTGGTGATTTGAGCGACCAGCTTGCGAGCCACGTTAAACATATCGCTAAAGAGGTTGGCGCGGCGTGTTCGGGATATTTCCTTTGTTCGCCGCATTGGCAAAAGCCCTCATGTGAGGACCGTCGCCTCCAGCCATTCTGCGAAACTGGAGGAGAAGACGATGCCTGACTATCAAGACCTTCCCGAGAATATTTCCGCTCAATCGGCTGCCGTGCATGGCGGTTTGCTGCGCAGTTCCCACATGGAGAATGCTGAGGCGATCTATATGACGTCCGGCTTTGTCTATGAGAGTGCTGAAGAGGCCGAAGCCGCCTTTAAGGGCGAGATCGACCGCTATGTTTATTCCCGCTACGCCAACCCAACCGTTTCCATGTTCGAGGAACGCCTTCGGATGATAGAGGGCGCTGAGGCCTGTATGGGCGTCGGGTCCGGCATGGCTGCGGTGTTTGCAGCACTCGCCTGTCAGCTTTCTGCAGGGGACAGGCTGGTGGCGAGCCGGGCGCTGTTTAGCTCCTGCCATGTGATCGCAACACAGATTTTGCCGCGTTACGGCATTGAGACTGAATTGGTTGACGGCGGGGATATGGACGCGTGGGAGGCTGCACTTTCTAAGCCAACCAAAGTCGTGTTCCTGGAAACACCGTCCAATCCGACGCTGGAGATTATTGACCTGGCTGCTATCGCCAAGCTTTCGAAGCAAGCAGGCGCTTGTTTGGTAGTTGATAATGTCTTCGCGACCCCAATTTTCCAGAAGCCGCTGGAGCTTGGGGCAGACGTGGTGACTTACTCCACCACCAAGCATATTGACGGCCAAGGTCGCAGCCTCGGCGGCGCGGTTTTGGGTTCAGCAGACTTTGTTGAAGAGAAACTGCTGCCGTTCCTGCGCCATACTGGTCCGGCGCTCAGCCCGTTTAATGCTTGGGCCGCCCTTAAAGGTCTGGAGACGCTTGAGCTTCGGGTCCGGGCAGAGGCGGAGTCTGCAGCTAAAGTGGCGGACTTTTTGGCCGAACATCCTGCGGTTGCTCAGTCGATTTATCCGGGCCGCAGTGACTGCCCTGGTCATGAAATTGCAGCTCGCCAGATGTCTGGTTTTGGTACCCTGGTTTCAGTTCGGCTGAATGGCGGGAAAGCGAATTGCTTCAAGGCGTTGAATGCGCTGCGCTTGATAAAAATCTCGAACAATTTGGGCGACGCCAAGAGCTTAATTTGCCATCCCGACACATCAACCCATGCAAAGACGCCGCCTGAAGAAAAGGCGCGTTTGAACATTGGGCCAGACCTACTCAGGTTATCTGTCGGCCTCGAGTCGGCGGATGATCTCATTCGGGATTTGGATCAAGCGTTAACCGCAAATGGTTAAGCCTTAAGAGGAATATTAATATCCTTGTATCCAACGGGTGGGCTGCATAGTCTCGGTTTGTGTAATAACGGATTTCCCTTGCGTGGGTGGAGCATCGGTTGATGTACGAAGAGACGACACATGGTCTTAAAGTGATAGTCGTGCCGGAATACTTGGAAGAGCATTCCAGGCCGGCAGAAGGCCATTATGTGTGGGCCTACCACATCACCATTCAGAACTGCAGCGATAAGCCGGTGCAGCTGATGAACCGCTACTGGAAGATCATCGACGCCCGCGGTCGTGTTCAAGAAGTGCGCGGTGCAGGTGTTGTCGGCGAGCAACCAGTGTTGGAGCCAGGTGAGGAATATAGCTACACGAGTGGCTGCCCGCTGGAGACATCATCTGGGTTAATGCTTGGCGCATACGAGATGGCGACGGATGGCGGTGAGAATTTTGACGTTAGCGTACCGGCGTTTTCTCTCGATACACCGAATGCGCAGCACTCATTGCACTAATCCCCATTTCGGGGAATAAGCGTTTCACGTTTAGACGAGGCCAGGAATTGCGCTACAATGGCGTGGTTTCTGGCCTCGTCGTTTTCGTTGAAACGGATACAGCTTTGAGGGACCCGACTGCATGAACTTCCGGCCGATCGCATTCCTGACCGGCCTATTGCTCTCCGCTCTCGCTGTGGCGATGACGCCGCCAGCGCTGGCAGACTTGATTGAGGGCAACCCGAACTGGCTGGTTTTCGTAGCCGCTGGCGGCTTGACGCTGTTTGTTGGCGTGGGCCTGTCTGTGTCTTGCTGGCAGGGCAGGGGCTTTAATATCTCTGTCCGCGAAACCTTCCTGTTCACCACAGTGAGCTGGGCGGCGCTGGCAGCATTTGCAGCACTTCCGTTCGTATTTGCAGATTTGAACTTGAGCTACACGGACGCCTTCTTTGAGGCGATGTCCGGTCTTACCACCACCGGCTCCACAGTCATTGTTGGACTGGATTTCGCAGCACCTGGGCTATTGCTTTGGCGGGCGCTGCTACAATGGATCGGCGGCATCGGCATCGTTGTAACGGCGATTGCTATTCTGCCAGCGCTTCAAGTCGGCGGGATGCAGCTTTTCCGCGCCGAGGCGGCGGAGCAGAATGAGAAGGTTCTGCCGCGCGCGGCCCAAATCGCCAGTGGCATTGGCAGTATCTACGTAGGCGGCACGACCTTGATCGCGGCTGCCTACTGGATTGCCGGCATGAATATATTCGATGCCGTAACCCACGCCATGACGACTGTCGCAACGGGTGGATATGCCAATTATGATGCCTCATTCGGCGTATTCGAAGGCCCGATTATTCCGTTGATCGCAACTGTCGGCATGATCCTCGGTGCCTTGCCGTTCATTATGTATCTGAAAATGATGAAAGTCCGGGTGTCGGTTATCTTGCATGATCCGCAAGTCCGCGGGTTTTTCATGATCGCTGGCGCATTCATTGTATTCGTGATGTTCGCCCGGTCTGTAGAGCCAGACGCTTCCATCATTCAAACCTTCTCTGAAACGATCTTCAACGTTGTGTCGATCATGACAGGCACCGGCTATGCCATTGGAAACTTTGAGACGTGGGGCGCGTTCGCCACGCCGACATTCCTAGCGCTGATGTTTGTCGGTGGGTGTGCCGGATCAACGACCTGTTCGATCAAGATTTTCCGCTTTCAGGTGCTGTTCGCCAGCGCGCAATCACAGTTGCGGAAACTCGCCCGGCCGCATCGGGTTGCCCCTGCGCGCTATGCAGGCAAGCCATTGAATCCAGAAACCATCAACTCCGTGATGGCGTTCTTCTTCCTCTATATCGTCAGCTTTCTGGTACTCGCGGTTGCGCTTAGCCTGACAGGGCTGGACGGTATTACTGCACTCTCCGGCGCTGCGACGGCAATTTCTAATGTGGGACCTGGCCTTGGCCCGATCATTGGGCCAGCAGGCAATTTTGCCCCGCTCTCTGATGCCGCTAAATGGATCCTTGCAGTCGGCATGCTCGCTGGTCGGTTGGAGCTTTTCACCGTTCTGATCTTGTTTAGCGCCCGGTTCTGGCGGAGCTAGCCTAGAGCCCACGCTTTGCCAGCCATTGCATCAGCAATGCTGCAATGTCCGCGCTATTTCGTTCCATCATGATCATATGGCTATTGCCGGTGAGGCCCGCATCCTCCAGGCGCTGAAAGTCGTGGTCGACGCCGGCCCAGGTCAAGAATTCGCTGGTGCAGTGGTCATAGCTTGCGTGATATGAGGCTTCACCTGCTACGATCAGTATCGGGACCCCAGCGAGATTTGGCAGCGTGTGCGGCCCCGATGACGGCATATATCCCGGTGCCAGCTCATCCGTTCCAAGCGATGGATCCAGGGCGGCTCGCAGGTCCTCCGGCGTTTTAACAGACGGATCGAACGTCATTGGCAGGCGGGTGATGCCCCAGGCGCGGGCGATTTCCTCGCCATAGCCAAACCAGTCTGGTGCGCCAGAAAATTGGATATCTTTGAAGGGCGGGCCATTTGGCTCAATCGCCAAAATTCCTTTCACAAGCTCAGGCCGGGCATCTGCGACCAGCCATCCGAACGGTCCAGATTGGGAATGGGTCACGAGAATTGCTGGACCAATTTGATCCAGCAATGCGATCAGACCATCCCGCGCTCCAGCCTCAATCGCATCGCGGTCCGCCAACTGGCTAACCTGGCTTGCAAAGAACCTATCGAACATGGGATCGCCCATACGGCCCGTGCCCGGCCATTCAGTATGCCGCTCCGCCGTTGGCCAAAGCTTGGCACCTGCTGGGTCAGTAAAATAGTCCGTCGTCCGTTCAGCTGTGTAGCGGAACTGGGGTGCTACCGCGTCATTGTTCTCCAGCCGATGGCCGGACCGCCCGCGTTCAGGCTGGTCAATCACATAGACTTCGTACCCAGCCGCGAGGAAGTCCTGCGCCCAACCGGGGCGGCCATCAACGGTCGAGGTGAAGTTGGTGCCGGTCTGCATGCCGCCATGCACCATCACAACCGGCGTGTCATGCAGGCGCTCATCGGGCTCGTAGCGCTCGACATACATCTGGCCGGCATAGTGCGACCCACCGGGCGCGGAGACATACCCGCCGCCTACGAAAAACCATTCAGGCGCATGCTTCATTGCTCAAGGATCCCTGATCCAGAACTGCAAAGATTTCTTTGTTTCAGTCGTGTCGCCAACATCTTTCCATTTGAATTCTGCGTAGACGCCGGGCATCGGCGCATAGCCACGCTTGCCCCAAAATACATCATGGGGCCGATACCCTGGGGGCTGGAGTTCTGGTGGGCGAACGACAGAGCAAAAGCAGGACCAACGGCGGCCAAGGGCGCGGGCATGGGCTTCCCGGTGGTCAAAGAACGCATGGCCCGCGCCCTGGCCGCGATAGGGCTGAAGCAGCACGCTCTCTGCGCAATAGAACATCTCACCAAGGGCGAATCCGGCGTCCTGGAAGGGGGCAGCGAATTCCTCAGCGTGATCCTCCATCGGCGTGCCGGTCGCAGCACCCACAAGCGTGTCGCAATCCCAAGCGCCAATGACGATTGCGTTGGCGCTATCCCGGTATTTGGCGATGTAGTCGCGCTCAGATTCCATGTCGCCGTCATAGAGATAGGGAAAATCCCGAAATACCGCGATGCGGAGACGGGCGACAGCATCCAGTGCAGCTTCGACCTCTGATGGCGGAATGCGGGCAATCCTAAGCGTCATGGCAGATTATTCCGCAGCACCTTTCTTGCGCGCCTCATGCTTTTTGATCTCATTCATCACGGCTTTTTCCGCCTTGCCAATGAACATGGGCCGGTTGTCCCGGCTGTAATCGTAGGAATAGCGGCGAAGGTTATTGGAGCCTTGGAAATGTGGGATGACTTGGCGTGCAATCAGATCGTAGGAGCGCTTTGTCTCCTCCCAATCGGCCCAATTATGCGCCAGTTGCATCAAGCAGCCGAACCCACCAGCGCCGTCCCAAAGTGTTTCCAGATATTCGATGGCGTCATCAGGCGTGCCGATCACGGCCATCCGGCCTTCAGTCAGATATTCTGCGGCATCGGTGATATCGTCGGGGACAATGGGGAATGTCGCGATTTCGCCAAAATATTTGGCCCAGCGATAAATGCCCCATTTGACGTTCTCAAAGGCTTTGTCGCGGGTTTCAGCGATGTGCATCAGCGTGACGATGCGCCAGTTCTTGCGGTCCAGCGTTTTGCCGTTCTCTGCTGCTGCGTTCTCAGCCACACCCCAATTGCTCGCGTGGGCTTTCAGCGCATCATCAGACGTGCCACCGATGGAGAGCATGCCAAGCCCGTGCTTGCCCGCCGCCAATGCACCGACAGGGGAGCGGGCAGAGGCCACCGCCATCTCCATATGGGGGCGGGTATATCCAGGAAGCTGCAAGCGTGCCTCGCGGAGATTGAACCAATCGGTCTCCATGGTGACTTCTTCACCGCGCATAAGCGGAACGATGGCTTCCAGCGCCTCATTCAGCATGCGGCGTTGATTTTCGGGATCGATGCCCATGCGGAAAGCGTCACCGACCAATGCACCCGGCCCAACGCCAAACATCGCCCGACCACGCGCTTGGTAATCCAGCTGCGTCATCCGGCTCGCGACGGTGTAGGGGTTGTGATAGGGCAGCGAGATCACGCCCGTGCCAAGGCGGATATGCCGGGTGCGTTCAATCGCCTGGGCAATGAACATTTCCGGATTAGCGATGATTTCGAACCCGCCCGAATGGTGCTCCCCCACCCACGCCTCGTCATAGCCCAGCATGTCGATGTGCTGGAGCAGCTGCATATCCCGCTCCATGCACAGCAAGGGGCTTTCTTCCATTGGGTGGAAGGGGGCCAAAAAAATACCGAACTTCAAATAGCGTTCAGCCAGGGCTTGACCATTGCTAGACATGGGGCGACTCCTCGGGCGCATTGCCGCGCGATAAAAGAAATTTGCGGTTTCATCCTATTCCAGCACGGAACACACTTGCGAGCTACCCAGAATGCCGCTAAGAAACCGTCTCTTAAATACGGGCGGTTAGCTCAGCGGTAGAGCACTGTGTTGACATCGCAGTGGCCACAAGTTCGATCCTTGTACCGCCCACCACCGCCTTTTTGCGCTAGCGAAAAGGCGCGATCCAGAGATGCTTTCCAATTCGACCGACAGGCTTTTGCAAAGCAAACGCCGAGAGGTCGCTCGGTTTCTGGGTCTCAGAACTTCAGAACATGCAGCATCAACCACTGCTCCGGACGTTCCCGGACCGCAGCTTCTAGTAAGCGATCAAGGTCGCTAACGCTTGCAGCAACGTCGCCTGATGTATCAGCCCGCTCGAATGACACCCGATATTTGGCACCCTTCAGTCTCTGGCACTTGGCGAATACGAGCGGCGCACCTAAGCGATGTGCCAGGCGTGCTGTCAGGTAGATATTTCGGTCCAGCTTGATATCTCGCCCAAGCGCAGGCGCGTTGACCACGCCAGCAACATACTCGTCGATATAAACTACGACCGCACCACCGTCATCCAGGTGCCGGATCGCCCGCCGCATGGGTGCTGCGTCAGGGGCGAGGCTGATCCAACCAATCCCATGGCGCTGCCGCATCATGATGTTATGGCGCACAGAATTCGACAGCGGCTGGTAAGTGCCAGCGACGGTATGCCCGGCCATCATGACTGCGTGGCTGATGGTTTCCCAATTGCCCACATGGCAGCCCGCGATGACGACAGGCGATCCTGGCGGCGGCAATGCATCCGCACCTTCGACTTCGACCAAGCCGCCATAGCGCAATGTTTTGTAGCGGGAGAATTCGGTTAGGATGCGGCCCAAATGATCCCACATGCCACCAACAGTACGTTTTAGGTCAGCGTCGGAGAGATCAGGGCGGAACTTTGCTAGGTTTTTCAGGCTAAGGGCGGTGGCGGATTTTCTAAAATAACGCCCGGATATCCTGCCAAGCACAGCGCCTACGCCAGACGCCACAGCCATTGGCATGATGCTCAACCCTTTGAAAACTAGAAGTTCCGACCATTCTGATAGTCGTGCTTTAAGGCGCTTACGGTCAGTCATATAGCATGCTCCAAATGGCTAGGTCGGTGCTAACCACCTGAATTTCCAAAGACGCGCCTTCCATCGAAGGTGATGTTCTTTACCAGGGCGAAGCCAGGCGCGCCAATGGAAAGCTACAGATCAGCGAATGCCTCATGGGTGATGCAATCTGCAGAAGTCCGTGAGCCAGTCCGGACCATCTCATTCAATTCGGCTGAACTTCACTGCGGTGCCGTAAGCAAGGATTTCTGCCGCACCTTTGGTCACCATGGATGTGGCGAACCGCATGCCAACGATTGCGTCTGCTCCCATTTCCTGGGCATGGGCAATCATCCGGTCATTAGCCTGTTCGCGTGCCTCAGAGCCCGTTTTAAAAGTTGTTGAGTGATAACGGTGGGATGTGATTCCATCGGATTGATGAAGATTCGAAGGAGGTCACGATGCCCTGGACTGCTATCACTCAACAACTTTTAAAACGGGCTCTAAGTGCTTACACCTAATATTTAGGGATATGGCGAAGGTTAAGCAAGGATTGCAGCTCGAAAGAGCTGTCTATTTGAGGTTGGATGCAGTTAGCCAGACTGCTTCTGCGCAATGCTGCGTCCATCGAACGTGACGCTTTTCACCAAGGCGAACACGGGCGCGCCAACTGTTAGCTCTAATTCTGCCAGCGCTTCCAGGGTGATCCGGGCGCGGAGGCGGGCGCCGTTAATGTCGACCAGCGTTTCGGCATGAGCCGCACCTGGCGCTGCCGATATCTCCGCGATGTGGCCTTCGAGGATATTACGAATGCTGATGCCTTCTGGCCGCTTGGTCGCTAAGGCAACGTCCCGGGCGCGAATGCGTAAGCGCACGGTTTCACCAATCGCAAGATCGGCCTCGGGGATCGTCAACGGTTGGCCGCAGCAGACTAGGCGCGTCAGGCGATATTTGGGGTCGTGGCCAGTGACTTCCGCGGTCGCTAGCACGCTTTCTTCGAATGGCTCGACCAGAAGGCCAAGGTCCAGGCGCTCCAACATGTCGCCGATTGTACCAGACGCGATGGCGCGGCCTGAGTTCAGCAACACCATATGGTCCGCCAGCCGCGCTACCTCGCCGATATCATGGCTGACATAAAGCACCGGGATCGCCAGCGTATCCGTCAGGCGTTCCAGATAGGGCAGGATGTCGGCCTTGGCTGCCTGATCGAGACCGGAGAGCGGTTCGTCCATCAGCAGTACCTGCGGGCGGGATAGGAGCGCGCGGCCAACGGCGACACGCTGGCGCTCCCCGCCAGAAAGGGCTGCCGGCATGCGCTGCATCATTGGCCCTAGGCCCAGCAGGCTGACGGCTTCATCGAAATCAATCGCTGGACTATCGCTATTGGACCGCTTGCCCGAACGCTTGGCCGCGAAGTTCAAATTGCCAGCGACGGTTAGGTGTGGAAACAGGTTGGCGTCCTGGAACACATATCCAACGTGGCGCTGGTGGGCTGGCATGAATGCCTCAGCGCTCTGCCATTCCCGGCCATTTACCGAAAGGCGGCCCTGCATCCGCGTCAGACCCGCAATACAGCGGAGTAAGGTCGTTTTGCCGGAGCCTGATGGACCAAACAGTGCGGTGACGCCGGACATGGCTGCCGTGAAGGTCGTATCCAGGTGGAAGTCCCCAAGCGCACCCTCGAACGCGGCGTCGATCTGGCCGCTCATGCTGAGGCACCTTGGCGGGCGGGGCGGCGATTTAGCAGCAGCACTGCCAGCACCACGATGAACGCAAACGCCACCATGCCGCCCGCTAGCAGGTGCGCTTTCCGCCATTGCAGCGTCTCAACGTAATCATAGATCGCAACGGAAAGGACGCGGGTTTCGCCAGGAATATCGCCGCCTATCATCAGCACGACGCCGAACTCACCGATGGTATGTGCAAACCCCAGCACCGCGCCGGTAAGGATGCCAGGGCGGGCCAGAGGCAGCGCCACGTGCCAGAACCGGTCCCATGGCCCAGCCCCCAAGGTCGCGGCGGCTTCCAGCGGTTTTTCGCCAAAGGCTTCAAATGCATTGCGGATGGGCTGCACGACGAACGGCAGCGAATAGATGATTGAGCCGATCACGAGGCCCTCGAACGTGAACGCCAAGCCATGACCGTTCAAATATTGCGCCGGGCCGTCCGGTCCCAAGGCCAGTAACAGATAAAACCCAAGCACCGTCGGCGGCAGCACGAGCGGCATGGCGACAATTGCAGCCACAGCCTCTTTCCAGCGGCGGGGCGAACGCGCTAGCCACCAAGCCAATGGCGCGCCGAGCACAAGCAGAAACGCCGTCGTGACGGTCGCCAGACGGATGCTCAGCCAGATCGGTTGCCAGATGTCATCCATCAGTTTTCGGAGCGCTGCTTACATTCATTGGAGCGTCATATTTGTAGCGGCGCACAATAGCCAGCGCTTCCGGGCTTTTGAGGAAGGCCAGAAAGGCTTTGGCGGTTGCGTTGTCCTGCCCGCGCGCCAAAAGAACAGCGTCTTGGGCAATCGGGCGATGCATATCTGCTGGAATGAGCAGCGTGTAGCCCCGTTTGGTTCCGCCCACTGTCAGCGAGGCCGCGACAATCGCTAAGTCCGCAGCGCCGACCGCTGCAAATTGATAAGCCTGCGTCACGTTTTTGCCTTGGACGATTTTTGGATCGAGAACTTCAAACACGTTCAGTGCTTGCAGGACGTCAATCGCAGCAGCGCCGTATGGAGCAGTCGCTGGGTTGGCGATGGCGATCTTACGTAAGCTTTGGTCCCGCAGGCTTTCCAACCCAGTAACGCGGTTGCTATCCCGGCTAAACAGTACGATACGCCCGAGCGCATAGGTGAAGCTTGAGCCCTTGATGCCGAGGTCTTCAGCTATGGCGAGAGCAGGCCGCGCCTGATCGGCTGCCAGGAATACGTCATAGGGGGCACCTTGGCTGATCTGCAGGAACAATTGCCCTGTGGCACCAATGCTCAGCCGGGTTTTGCCGTCAAAGGCTTCTGATATCGCGCGGGCGGGTGCTGCGAAGTTGGCGGCGACGGCGATATTGGCTGTCTCAGCGGCGGCGGGACGGAAGGATAGGGCAAGCGTCAGCAGGCATAGACTGACGCTAAACCTCATAGCACCTTGTCGGGGTTCATCAGCCCCGCCGGATCGAATACACCTTTCACGCCACGCATTAGTTCTAAATCCAGAGCTGGCTTGAAGTAGACCAGCTCATCGCGTTTGAGTTGGCCAATGCCATGTTCTGCTGAAATAGACCCATCCATCGCCACCACGATTTCATGGATGACATGGTTCAGCTTGTGCCATTGCTCCAAGTATTCAGCTTTATCAACGCCTTCCGGCTGCGTGACGTTGTAGTGGATATTGCCGTCGCCCGCATGACCGAATGCGCATGGACGGGCACCTGGAATGGTTTCAGCGACGGCGACATGGGCGCGCTCAATGAACTCGGCGATACGCGATACCGGCACGGACACATCATGCTTGATGCTGCCGCCTTCTGGGATTTGCGCTTCGACAACCGCTTCTCGGATGCGCCAAAAATCCTTCGCTTGGCCCTCGCTCTCCGCGATTGCGGCGTCAAGCACTAGACCCTCTTCATAGGCTTGCCCCAGCGTTTCCTCGACAATATCGCGGAGGCCGCTGTCGGCTCGTCCCGCGCTGGCGCGGAATAGCGCGTAGTTTTCATACGCCTGGTCAAACGGGTCTCGCACACCGTTGATATGCTTGATCGCCAAGTGAATGCCGAAGCGTTGGATGAACTCATAGGCGGAAATTTGGTCGCCCGTACCGGTTCGGAGACGCGAAAGCAGCTCGATCACGCCAGCCACATCACGCACGGCGCAGATCGCCGAAATTTCCTCACGCGGACGCGGGAACAGCTTGCAGGTGGCCGCGGTGATAATGCCAAGCGTGCCTTCGCCACCAATGAACAGGTGCTTTAGATCATAGCCCGTATTGTCTTTGCGCAGCCGCTTTAGGCCATTCCAGATGCGTCCGTCGGGCAGCACGACTTCAATCCCCAGCACGAGATCACGGGCATTGCCGTAGCGTAGAGTGTTGATGCCGCCAGCGTTCGTTGAGAGATTGCCGCCAATCTGGCAACTGCCTTCTGCACCAAGCGATAGGGGGAATAGCCGGTCAGCCTCTTCTGCCGCGCCTTGGATGTTTTGTAGAATGCATCCAGCCTCAACGGTGATTGTGAAATCCATCTCGTCGAGTTCGCGGATTGCGTTCATACGGGATAGCGATAGCAGAACTTGGCTGCCATCAGGATCAGGCGTAGCGCCGCCGCAAAGACCCGTATTGCCGCCTTGGGGCACGACAGGCACACCCGCTTCGGCGCAGGCTTTAACAACGCCTGCCACTTCTTCTGTGTTTGCAGGCCGCACGACAATTGCCGCCGCACCCGTAAATAGGCCGCGAGGCTCTGACAGGAGCGGTGTGATGGCGTCCGCGTCCTCAACAATTCCCGCAGCGCCGACAATGGCGCGAATGCGGTCTTTTAGGTCAGCGGCGAATGCTGGCGTCGGCGCTTCCGGCATAGCGAGCGAGCCTTTCAGTTATGCAATAATCCTTGATGCTAACGATAAGGCCAGCAGCGAAAAATTCAATGTGTCGGCGTTGCGTTTGGCGCATAGGCGATGTGCGCTGGATGGCTATTCGAACAGAAACTCTTTGTATCCGCCCTCAGCGATGGCGTCTGATATCCGCCGATACCGTACAGTGCCGCCGTTATAACCCAACACGCGCGGCGTTTGCCGACCCTCCACATTCTGGTTCACGCCCGTCTGCCATGAATTCACATCTGCGGAGAGCAGCATGGCAGATGCCTCCTCGACGCGGGTCACCCAGTCCGCCACGGCCTCATGTTTAGGTTCGCATCTTGTATGGCCGTTTTCTTGCATGAATTTCAGAATTCCGGTCACCCAATCAACCAGTTCTTCAATATTGCGGGGAATATTGCCACGCGCTGTATGGGGCCCCAGAATCATAAACAGGTTCGGAAAGCCTTCGTTCTGAACCCCAAGCATGGTCTGAGGAAGTCCAATCCAATCATCTTTGAGACGCCGCCCGTCGGGGCCTTGGATATCCATGCGGTCATAGGGACCAGTCACGCCGTCAAAACCTGTGGCGTAGATCAGGATATCGAATGCATATTCCGCAGCGGTTGTTTGAACGCCAGCAGGTGTGATCCGCTCAATTGGCTCCTCGTTGATGTCGACCAGATGCACGTTCGGCTGATTGTAGACCTCATAATACCCACTCTCGAGCGGCAGGCGCCGGGTGCCGAAGCCATGGTTTTTAGGGATCAGCTTGTCCGCAACGGCAGGATCATGCACACGCTCACGGATCTTCTTCGCCATGTAGTCGCTGGCGAGCTGGTTGGCGTCCTCGTTGATCAGAACGTCTTTGAAGTTTCCAACCCAAATGCCAAATCCCGGTTCTGAATATAGCTTATCCCAGAAGGCTTCGCGCTCCTCTGCCGGCAGATCAAGCGCATTACGGGGGTCTGTGTTGTGGATGAAGCAGGTCGCAGTTTCGCGGCAGCGGGCGAAAATCTCATCATAATTCGCCTTGATCTCGACTTGCTCTTCCGGCGTGATCTTGCGGTTGTGCAGTGGAGCCGCCCAGTTCGGCGTGCGCTGAAATACATGGAGCGTGCCAGCGTCCTTAGCGATTTCCGTAATAGCCTGAATAGCCGTGGCGCCGGTGCCGATAACCCCGACGCGCTTGCCTTTCAGATCTACCGGCTCGCGCGGCCATCTAGCGGTGTGGAAGGCATGGCCTGCAAAGCTCTCCCGGCCTGCAATATTCGGCAACGTGTGGGCGGATAGGGGGCCGAGACCGGTGATTAAGATCGGTGCAGACGCTTGCTCACCTGATTCCAGCGTCACGGTCCATAGCGTTTCGGCATCATCGAAATGCGCGGCCTTAACCCGGCTGTTGAAGCGCATCTCGCGGCGGAGATCGAACTTGTCGGCAACATAATTCAAGTACCGCAGGGTGTCCGGTTGGGGCGAGAAGTGTTCCGTCCACTCCCATTCCTCCAGCAATTCTTTGGAGAAAGAATAGCCGTAGGACCAGCTTTCGGAATCAAACCGGGCACCTGGATATCGGTTCCAGTACCATGTGCCGCCAACATCAGACCCGGCCTCGAATACGCGCACCTTCATGCCAAGCTCGCGCAACCGGTACAGCTGGTACATGCCGGAGATGCCGCCGCCGATTACGATCGCATCAAAGGTGTCTGGTGCCTGTGCGGTGGCGCTGCTGGTACTGGCCATGGTCGTATGATCCTGGAACGCTAAACGTTTACGCGCTCCAGTGTAGCGCCAGCGAGCAAGATCGCTAGCGTTTGTCTATAACGTGGACAACAGCACCACAGCGTCGATGACTTTGCGGGCAGTTTCCGCAACCACCAGCACTTCGCCATCAACGTATCGATAGACATATCCGGCAGGCAGCGGCTTCAGTTTCACTTCAAGCGCGCCTGGAATGCGGTAGAGCGTCACGCTTTCTGGTGCGACATCACCGCGATTGTACTTTTTGGCTTGGCCGGGCGGGAGACAGCCATTGTTCTTTTTGGCAAGGCCTGGCGGGCAGGATTTTCCAGCGTAGCTGCTGCCGTAGTGGGATCGAACCGCCTGCTTGGCACCGTTATCAAAAACAATATCGATATCGATGTCGCCAATGCTTTGTGAGGCGGCTTGGGGCGCTTGGCCCTTATTTTTGTGCGCTTTGCCTGAATTCCCGCCTTTATGCTCATTGTGCCCGTTGCCGTTGTTGCCTTTGCCAGCATGCGCTGGTTTTTCGGCCAGTGCTGGCGAGGGCAGGGTTGCAGACGCCATCCCAAGTCCGGCGATGATCGAGAGGCAGAGGCCTGTTCGTGATATCAATCGCAGCATTTTCTGGCTTCCTTACATGAACGCCGATGTTTCCATACAGTCGTGAGATAGAACGTTAGCACAGCAAAGTTCTGTAACGCGTCATACATACAACGCGAAACGTTGCGTGACGTTCCAGGCGAAACCCTTTAAGCCTTTTGCCAGCGACATTTGCGAAGCCAGTCCAGGAAAATTGCGCTCTATGTTCGACGCTGAAATGATGAGCCAGTTGACCGCGCTGCTGACGGTTATCGGTATCGATATCGTACTTGCGGGCGACAATGCCGTTGTTGTTGGTATGGCGGCGGCGGGGCTGCCGAAAGAACTTCGCGCCAAAGCCATCATGATAGGCATCATCGCTGCAATGGTGATGCGCATCGGATTCTCCATTGTCGCTGCAGAAATGATGGGCATCGTTGGGTTGATGGCTGCAGGTGGCGTATTGCTGCTGTGGGTGTCCTGGAAGCTTTATCGTGAAATCCGAGAGAGTGCTGCGGAGCGCGCTGCAGCAGCAGCTTATGGCGAAGATGGCAATCTGCTTGATGAGGATGTCGTAGACGCCCAAGAAACGTCCACGAAAACATTGCGTCAGGCCGTCATCCAAATTCTAGTCGCCGACCTGACAATGTCGCTGGACAATGTGCTGGCCGTCGCTGGCGCAGCACGGGACCACACCGCGATCCTGGTGTTCGGGCTGATCTTGTCAGTGGCGCTTATGGGGATCGCCGCGACCTGGATCGCAAAATTGCTCAACCGCCATGGCTGGACCGCCTATGTCGGGCTGGTATTGATTGTTTACGTAGCGCTCTACATGATTTGGGACGGCGCACATCAAGTCGCCGGCATTCTGTAACCCTCGCGTAAGAGACCTGCCATGCCCGGCGTCCGTTCCATGACCGTATTCACCCTTCCTGGCATCCCGGAAGTGGAAGCTGGCGATGATCTGGCGGCACTAATCGCCGATGCGCTCGAAGCTGCTGGGGAGACGCTGGAGCCTGGCGATATCATCGTCGCCGCCCAGAAAATCGTCTCAAAGGCTGAAGGTCGGTATATCGAATTGGCGGATATGACGCCGGGCGATGAAGCGCTGGAATGGGCTGCCAAGACGGAAAAAGACCCGCGCCTTGTGCAGGCCATCCTGGACGAGACTGAAAAGGTCTTACGTTGGCGGCCAAACCTGCTGGTCGTCGAACATAAGCGCGGATGGGTAATGGCGAATGCCGGCGCGGACCAATCCAATATTGAAGGGGCGGAGGGTGAACGCGTGCTGATGCTGCCGCTAGACCCAGACGCTTCTGCTGCAGGCATCCGTTCCGGTCTCGAAGCCCGCTATGGCGGCCCTGTGGGTGTTATCATTGCAGATAGTGTGGGCAGGGCTTGGCGGGTCGGCACTGTCGGTCTGGCGCTTGGCGCGTCCGGTGTGCGGGTCATGGCCGACATCCGGGGCGAGTTGGATCGCCAAGGCCGGGAACTCAAAGTGTCCATTGTTGGCGCTGGTGATGAGATCGCAGCGGCGGCGAACTTGTTGATTGGTGAAGCGGCGGAAGGCACACCTGTCGCGGTTGTGCGCGGTCTGGATATGTTGGACGGATCACAAACTGGCGCTGACCTGGTGCGGGCCTCTAGTGAGGACCTATTCCGGTGAAGGTCGCGGCACTTTCAGGCGGTGTTGGCGGTGCCAAACTGGCGCTTGGCCTGAACACCGTAATGGGGTCTGACGACCTGACGCTGATCGCGAATACCGGCGATGATTTTGAATTCCACGGCCTGCATGTGTCGCCAGATATCGACACGCTGGTCTACACGCTTAGCGGCAAGAGCGATGAAGTGCGCGGCTGGGGTCTGGCGGGCGAGACCTGGGGCTTTATGGAAGCGCTTGGGGAGCTAGGCGGTGAGGACTGGTTCAATTTGGGTGACCATGACCTTGCGATGCATATCCTACGGACGGAGAAGCTACGCCAGGGCATTTCCTTGAGCGCAATAACTGCAGATGTTCGCCAAGCATTGGGCATTGCAGCGCATATCCTGCCAATGTCCGATCAAGCCGTTCCAACAATTGTCCATACGGTCGAGCATGGCCCGATTTCGTTTCAGCGCTACTTCGTTGAACGACGGGCAGAACCTGCTGTGACCGGGTTCACGTTCAAAGGCATTGATGCAGCACGACCAGCACCCGGCCTGCTAGATGCGCTGGCGGCGGCGGATCGGATCATCATTTGCCCGTCCAACCCATTTATTTCAATTGATCCGGTGCTGGCTGTTCCGGGCGTGCGCGACGCATTAGCCAAAGCCTCAGCACCCGTAATCGCGGTGTCACCAATTGTCGCTGGCGATGCAATCAAAGGTCCAACGGCCAAAATGTTCCGGGAAATGGGCACGGAACCATCCGTCCAAGCGGTGGCGGCGCGGTATCAGGATATCGTTGACCTCATGATCATCGACGAACAGGACGCAGCTGCGGCGAAAGATGTTCAGGCACTGGGACTAGGCGTCGTTACGGCGCAAACCGTTATGCGCACGTTGGAAGATAAAATAGCCCTAGCTGAAACAGCGCTTAGGAGCCCTGTTCCTCCTTCGTAAAGCGGCCAACATTGCCCAAAAGCTGTTCCAGGAACGTTAGCTTATGGCCAGCAGTCGGCGTTTCACGAGCGACGAGGGTGACCTCATTGCTGTCTTCCTCATCGAGCACACCAATTTTGTCGAGCACGCCGCCGCCATCAAAATGCATAACAAGCACTTGCTGCTGCGCCGTGTCAGGCTTGAAAAATGCCCGACTGACCCTCACTTGGCTGATGTAGTACCTGTCTCTTATACACATCTGACGCTGCCGACGAAT
>CAJXVF010000004.1 GCA_913060845.1 uncultured Alphaproteobacteria bacterium
CACCTCTCTATTCGTCGGCACCGTCAGATGTGTATAAGAGACAGACCCAAGGGCGCGTGCGATTGCGCCCAGCCACCTCGCACCATTCACCGGGTCCAACCATGCGTGGGGGTCAACGGGTCCATGGTGGTGACCATGATCATGGCCGCCATCGGCATGGGCCGTGAAAACTGCTTCCTCCCGCGCCTCATGCCGTGTGGTTCCTGGAACCCCGAGCAGAGCCAGGCTTGGAGCTTTCGCATTGAGCTTCCGGCGCGCCCGGTCCAGCCAAGGCGTTAGCTCTGGCCCGATCCAGATAAGGATATCCGCTTCTGCCAGCGCCAACGCTTCTGACGGGCGCATGTGATAGCCATGGGGCGATGCCCCCGGCGGCAGCAATCGCACCGGCGCACCAACACCCTCCATAGCCTTAGCCGCCAACGCATGGACTGCCGGTATGTCCGTTACGACCTTCGGTGCCGCTGCTGCTGGTATTGCGATAGCGCAGGCGGCGAGCAGGGATGACGTTATTCTAATGAATTGCTTAAACATGGGCGTCGATATATAATGTGATAACATAACAATCAATGGCCTTGCCCAATGCCATCCAAATCCGATCCAGATAACAAACCCGTCGCCTTCGACAGCCACGACCATCGCCGCTGCGTGCAAACCGCTGCGGCGGATGTTGAGGCAGTCTGTGCGGACCAGAACCTACGCCTAACGCCCATCCGCCGCCGTGTGCTGGAGATTCTGCTGGAAGAACACCGCGCGCTGGGTGCCTATGATGTTCTGGCCCGCCTTTCTGCAGAAGGGCAGCCTGCGCATCCACCCGTCGCCTACCGCGCGCTGGAGTTCCTGGTGAACCACGGCTTCGCGCACAAACTTGAACGGATGAACGCCTTCGTCGCTTGCGCACAACCGGGCGAGGACCACCGGCCTGTGTTCCTGATCTGCAGCGCCTGCAACGCCGTCGCGGAAGATGCCGCAGCTGGTGTCGGTGCAGCCCTTGGGCAGGCAGCCGGTGCCGTTGGGTTCGCCATCGCCAGTACTGCGATTGAGGCAGAGGGCCTCTGCCCTGGCTGCCGCGGGAATGCCGCCGTATGAGCCTGCTAACAGCGACCAGTGCCGCTGTCCAACTGGGCGGGCGAACTGTGCTGCACGGCATTGACTTCGCCATTGATCCTGGTGAAATCGTCACCATTGTCGGGCCGAATGGCTCTGGCAAAACAACATTTCTGCGCCTGCTCGTGGGCGCGCTCCAAGCCGCATCCGGCACTGTCGCGCGCCAACCTGGATTAGCGATTGGCTATGTCCCACAGCGCTTAGCCGTTGATGGCACAATGCCGATGACGGTCGAGCGCTTCCTCAATTTACCTGTCCGGCGAGACCGCACTGCCATCGCAGAAACCGTGGCATTGACTGGCTTGGAAGGCATGGAGCACCGCCAGCTTACAGCGCTTTCAGGTGGCCAATTTCAGCGGGCACTCCTGGCGCGGGCGCTCCTTGGCAAGCCTGATCTTCTGGTACTCGACGAACCGACCCAGGGCTTGGACCAACAGGGCGAGGCCGAATTTTACAGCTTGCTTGAGACCATCCGCCAAGACATGGGCTGCGCGGTGCTGCTGGTCAGCCATGATCTGCATGTGGTGATGCGGGCGTCTGACCGCGTGATCTGCCTCAATGGGCATATCTGCTGCCAGGGCGCGCCGACGGTCGTTTCAGAAGCACCGGAATACCGCGCGCTCTTTGGCCTCGGCAGCCAAGGCGCGCTGGCCTTGTATCGCCATGACCATGATCACGCACATGATCACGCGCACGGCCATAATCACGACCACGGCCACAATCATGATCACAGCCATTTAGAAACTTCCCCTGATGCTTGACGATTTTATGCTGCGGGCTGGATTGGCAGGCATTGGCGTGGCGCTGGCTGCAGGGCCACTCGGCTGCTTTGTTGTGTGGCGTCGGATGGCCTATTTCGGCGATGCAACCGCCCATGCGGCGATCCTAGGCGTCGCACTGGCGCTGGCGCTGTCCGTTTCGCCATTCCTAGGCGTCCTCGCCGTATCCCTGTTGATGGCCGTCACCGTCGCTGGTCTGACTGGCAGGGGATACGGCACGGACACGTTGCTTGGGGTTCTCGCCCATACTGGCTTGGCGCTCGGCCTCGTCGCCGCATCCCTGATTGCAGGGGCGCAGGTCGATCTGATGGCGTTTCTGATCGGCGATATCCTAGCGGTCGGCAAAACAGACCTTGCGATCATTTGGGGCGGTGCCGCTCTGGTTCTGGCACTGCTTGCGTGGCGCTGGCGGGCACTCCTAACCGCGACGCTCAACGCCGACCTCGCCTTTGCATCCGGCCTGCCGCCACGGCGGGAGGAAATGTTGCTCACGCTGGCGCTGGCTATTGTCGTTGCCGTCGCAATCAAAGTTGTTGGCGCACTGCTCATCACCGCATTGCTGATTATTCCAGCAGCCGCTGCCCGGCCCCTAGCCCGCACGCCGGAGATGATGGCAGCGTTGGCGGCAGGCATTGGTGCAATTGCAGCGATCTCCGGCCTTGTGGGCTCTTATCTTGCGGATACGCCAACGGGGCCAAGCATTGTCGCAGCCGCAGCGGCCCTGTTCGCTATCGTCAATATCGCCGCATCGCTCTACCGTCGCCTTGACAGGAGCGGCCCGAGCGCCTGAAAAGGTGGCTATGGGTAGAGTAATCAACATCTTCTTTCGGGCGCGGGAGACGCGGCCATTCGTGGTGCTCGCCTGCCTTGTGCTAGGCGGCATCGCAGAATTGGCCAGCATCAGCACATTGCTGCCAGTCGCGACGTCAATCGTCGGTGGGGATGATGAAAACTCCTCCCCGTTGAACCAGTTCGTGCGCGACACAATCCAATCAGCCGGTCTTGAGCCATCGCTTGGCGTTATGATCGCCATTGTCGTGGCGTTCATCGCCATTCGTGCGCTACTGCTGTTCGCGGCGTTGAGCTATGCTGGCATCACGGCAGCGCGGGTCTCGATCAGCCTCCGCCGCCGCTTGATCGCGGCTGTATTCGACGCGCGCTGGCGCTTTTATGCGGACCAGAACAGCGGCCGCTTTGCCAATACCATCGCCAATGATGCAGGCCGCGCGGGGGACGCTTACCAGCTTGCCGCCCGCGTTGTGGCCTATGGTGTGCAGGCCGTCGCTTACGTGATTGCGGCCCTTCTAATAGACTGGAAGCTAGCACTGGCAGGCTTGGCTGCCGGTGTCTTTATCGCCCTGGCGCTTAGCTGGTTGATCCGCATTTCACGCAAAGCCGGATACAAGCAAACGGATCGCACGTCTGATCTGACCAGCTACATGGTCGACATGCTGGGTAATATCAAAGCCCTGAAAGCCATGGCACGCCACGGCGCGATGCTGGCGCAGATGACACGCACACTGAAGCGGCTGCGGAAGTCGCTCGTGACACGAGAAATCTCCCGCCAAGGCCTGTTGCAAGGCGGTGATGTCCTTGTCGCCGCACTGATCGGTGGGGGCGTGTTTCTGGCCCATACCGTCTGGCAAACGCCGCTGCCGGAACTGATGGTCAGCGGCGTCATCTTCTTCCAACTCGTATCCTTCGCCAACAAGCTACAGAAATTCCTGCAGCAATCGGCGCAGGTTGAAAGCGCTTATCTCCGCGCCGAACGCCTGATTGAACGGGCGGAAGCCAACCAGGAAGAATGGACAGGCCTCCACGTGCCGTCACTTGATGATGGCCTCCGCCTAGACAATGTCAGCTTCGCCCATGGCGATAACCAGGTGCTGGCTGACCTTAGCTTGGATATCCCAGCGAACGGCATCACAGTTTTCATGGGACCGTCTGGGTCCGGCAAAACCACAATCGTTGATTTGCTGATCGGCCTGAATACGGCGGATACAGGGCGGGTTATCATTGGGGACGCGCCGATTGACGACGTAGATATCAAGGCCTGGCGTCGGCGGATCGGCTATGTCCCACAAGAACTCAGCCTGTTCCATGCCAATATCCGCGAGAACATTACGCTTGGCGATGAGGCGATTTCAGACGATCTGGTCTGGGCTGCATTGGAGCAAGTGAGCGCCAAAGAGTTTGTCAGCGCGATGCCAGACGGCCTGGATACAGACGTCGGCGAAATGGGCGGCAAGCTTTCCGGCGGGCAGCGGCAGCGCATATCTTTGGCACGGGCGCTGGTCACGGGGCCAGAAGTGCTCGTGCTAGATGAAGTCACCAGCGCGCTTGATCCGGAAAGCGAAGCAGCGATTGTAGAGAACATCGCCGCACTCAATGGCCGCTACACGATCATCGCCATCACGCACCGTCCCGCTTGGACGGAGATCGCAGACAAGCTTTATCAAGTTTCGCCCGGGTCCGTCACGCTCATCGAGCGATCTCATTAGCTAAGGGCGTGCTGGCAACACAACAGTCGCCAGCACCTCATCGAACACCTCCCAAACGGCCAAGGCTTACCTGGCCGCTGAGGAGTTCAATGTTTGGCTATAGCGCCGCTTCTGCGATGACACGCATCGCGTCTTTGCTGGCACCGCCAAGCAGGATGGCACCAACGGAACCGTCCTTGCCCGCTTCTTTCCAGACTTGCACCCGATCCTTGATCCGATCCGCCGGGCCGACGAGGCAGAGCTCATCCACCAATGCATCCGGCACTGCAGCCATCGCATCCTTGCGGCGGCCACCGAGGAAATTGTCCTGAATCTCACGGGCGGCATCTTCGTAGCCAAGGCGCTTGGCGTAGTCGTTGTAGAAATTCTTCTCCCGTGCACCCATGCCACCGATATAAAGCGCCAGTTCCGGCTTGATCTTGTCACGGCAGGCCTGCAGGTCATCCCCCATGGCGACGCGGACATAGGGCGAGACGTCGAAATCCGCCATGGTCTTGCCGTCCTTGCGCTTGGTGATGCCATCTTGGACATGATCCGTAATCAGACCCGCCTGTTCTGGCGACATATAAATCGGCAAGGTTCCGTCAGCCACTTCACCCGCTGTGCGGAGGCCTGCGGGAGAGAATGAGGCCGTGTAGATCGGGTTGGTTGGGTCACCATGCAGGATGCTCTTCAGCGGCTTGCCAAGGCCTGTCGCGCCTTCGCCTGCATAAGGGATCTGATAATGTTCGCCCTCATGCATCAGCGGTTCATCGCGTGCCAGGGCTTTGCGCAGGATTTCGATATATTCCCGCGTCCGCATTAACGGCTTACCGAATTTCTCGCCATGCCAGCCCTCAATCACTTGCGGGCCAGACGGGCCGACGCCCATGAGGAAACGGCCGCCAGACATGGCATTCAACGTCATCATCGTCATTGCGGCGCATGCGGGTGTGCGGGCAGGCATCTGCATAATGCCAGCACCGGCTTTGATTTTAGTGGTCTGCGCCAACACCCATGTCAGCGGTGTCACTGTATCAACACCCCAGCTTTCGCCGGACCAAACGCTATCGAACCCAAGGCGCTCAGCTTCCAGCACCACATCCATATCCGGCCCACCGGCCTCGCCCTTATATTTGAGCAACATTCCCAATCGCATCGCGTACATCCCCATCCGGTTTTCAGTATTCGGCTCATCATAAGCGGAGGCTGGAGGGTTCGGGAAGTGGCTCGCGCTTGGAGTAGAAACGCCATCAGCAGCGCCGTGACGCTTGGCAGGTAGGTCTAGCTCCGGCGCCATATATCGGATAACCCTTATATTCATCTTGTTTCTTCGGATATTCCGAACTATGGCCTCGGCGAAATCCTTACGCCTGCTCAGCTACTTCGTCCACATTGCGAGGGCAGGCTCCATCAGCGGCGCAGCGGCAGAGTTGCGCTTGTCCTCCGTTGTCGTCAGTGAAGCACTGTCTGAACTTGAGGCGGAAATGGGCGTCACGCTGGCGCGCCGGACGACGCGGTCATTTGCTTTGACACCACTTGGCGAGGCTGTTCTGAAAAAGGGTACCGCCTCCCTAGACGCCGCAGACGCCGCCCTCACTTTTGGAGCCAGCACATAGGCCAATCTCTCCAGCGCTGTCCACATCTCTGCACCAACAGAGCTCGCCGCAATCTGGCTACCGCCCCTGCTAAAGCGCTTTGAAGCGGCCTGCCCAGAGGTCCAGGTCGAAATGCAGGTGGATGATAGACCGCCAAGCCTGGGTGCTGGTCCGATCGATATGGCGATTTCTGCTGGCTACGATCTAAACCCTCAATCAACCAGTCGCGCCGGCGCACTGCTGCCCCTTGCCCTGGTCGCAACACCAGATCTAATCACTGGCGGTCCCGCGCGGGAAACATTGCCGGCGCGGATCAAACGAATCGGCTTGGTTGGGCGACCCAGCATACGTGCTGACACTGCAGAAATATGGGCTCTGCCTCTGCGCCGCAATCGCTCAAGCACGGTTCTGAAGCTACCGGCTTCCCAGCGGTTTGCCGTGAATAACCGGCTGGTTGCTCGGGAAATAGCGCTGGCTGGCCTTAGCTCTGCATTATTGATTGAGCACAGCGTGAAGGACGCTCTCTCCACCGGTCAATTGCAGCTGGTTGACCCTCGTTACACCTACGGCCATGTCACGGTCAAAATTCAAATACGAGACCGATATCCAACCGCGGCAGCACTAAGTCTGCGCCAGTTTTTAGAGGACCAGCCTGAACCGCCAAACAGCTGACTTGCCAGCCCCATAGCCCACGTGCTGAATTAGCGCCATCGAACGCCACACAGGACTAGCACACTATGGATTTCAATTTCACCGACCAGCAGCGCGAAATCCGCGACGCTATCATGAAACTCTGCGAAGGTTTCGGACCAGACTATTGGCTAGATCGCGACAACACCGGCGAATACCCAGAAGATTTCTATCAAGCGCTGGCTGCTAGCGGTTGGCTTGGCATCGCAATGCCGGAAGAATATGGCGGGTCTAACCTCGGCATCTCTGAAGGCTGCGTGATGATGGAAGCGATTGCGGAATCGGGCGCTGGGCTTTCGGGCGCATCCGCTGTCCACATTAATATCTTTGGGCCGCACCCCGTCGTAAAGCATGGCACCAAGGAGCAAAAGGACCGGTTTCTACCGCCCCTGATCGCCGGCAAGGAAAAAGCCTGCTTTGGCGTGACGGAGCCGAACGCCGGGCTCAACACATCCGCCATCACCACCAAAGCTGAGCGCACAGACAACGGCTATGTCGTGCACGGCCAGAAAATGTGGACAACGACCGCCCAACGCGCCGACAAACTCCTCCTGCTCGCCCGCACCACTCCCAGGGATCAATGCAAGCGCGCGTTCGATGGCATCACACTGTTCTACACCGACCTTGATCGCAATAAGGTTGAAATTCGTGAAATCGCCAAGATGGGTCGTAAGTGCGTAGATACCAATGCATTATTTATAGATGGGTTAGAGATCCGAGAAGAAGATCGCATTGGTGAAGAAGGCCGTGGATTCTACTATTTGTTAGATGGCTTGAACCCAGAACGTTGCCTGATCGCGGCGGAGGCCATTGGCATTGGCCGCTGCGCACTGGACCGTGCCGCCAACTATGCCCGCGAACGCGTCGTGTTTGACCGGCCCATCGGCCAGAACCAAGGCATTCAACACCCCCTCGCCGATAGCTGGGCAAAGCTCGAGGCCGCGCGCCTTCTCACCTATAAAGGCGCTTGGCTATATGATCAGGGCGAACCATGCGGTGGCGAAGCCAATGCAGCGAAATATTTAGCTGCAGAATTCGCGTTTGAGGCCTGCGAGCGCGCTGTCCTTACCCATGGCGGAATGGGCTACGCCAAGGAATTCCACGTTGAGCGGTTATTCCGCGAAATCATGATCGCGCGCATCGCACCGATTAGTCGCGAGCTGGTGCTATCCTATATCGGCGAACGCCAACTGGACTTGCCAAAAAGCTACTGATTACCGCCCTAGGACTCGACCAGGGCCAGCGGGTCATCCTCGACCCCAGCGCCAGGCCTTTGTGGACGGCCGGTTAAGCGCTGGACCAAAAGATCAAGCTGGTCGAGATCGGTATAAGCCAGCGTAAGCTTGCCGCCCTTTTTGCCAGTTGCGGCCAGATTAACGCTGAGGCCAAGTGCTTCCGTCAGCTCCCGCTCCAGCGCCCGGACATTCGGGTCCTTCGGTGCTGGCGGCGGTTTGGCGACTGCTGGCATGCCGCCCTCTTGCACCAATCGCTCCGTCTGCCGAACGTTCAGGCCACGCGCTTTCACAATGTCCGCCAAACGCTCTGGGTCACTCGCCATCAGCAAAGCCCGCGCATGGCCGGCAGAAAGCTCACCAGAAGCCAACCGCGCTTGCGTCTTCTCCGGCAATTTCAGCAGTCGCAGCATATTCGCGACATGGGGCCGACTTTTGCCGACCGCTTTCGCCAGATCATCCTGAGTATACTCAAACGTATCGATCAGGTTCTGATACCCGCCGGCCTCTTCGACCGGGTTCAAGTCCTCACGTTGGACATTCTCAACGAGCGCGATTTCCAGCGCATCCCGGTCCGTCATCTCCCGAAGGATGACCGGTGCTTCAGCCAATCCGGCCCGCTGCGCTGCCCGCCAGCGTCGCTCGCCAGCGACGATCTCATACTGGCCCGGTGCGCCATCAACACGGCGCGCAATAATCGGCTGCAACATTCCGCGTTCGCGGATCGACTGCGCTAGGGAATCGAGCGCATCCTCGTCAAAATGCCGCCTTGGTTGGCCAGCGCCAGGTCGCAGAGCCGCGATAGGAATCGCACGAGCCAAACGGGCGGATACTTCCTCCACACCAACGTCCATCGCGTCACCATCATCGCCCAGCAAGGCTGCAAGACCGCGCCCTAGCTTTGGCCGTGTCGCTTTACTACCGCTCTTCCCGTCTTCGCTCACGCTGCCTGCCCCATTCCGGATTGACCTTTTGGCGGCAAGATCTTCTCACGCCGCAGGAACTCCCGCGCCAGTTTCAGATAAGCCCGGCTGCCAGAGCATTGTAGATCATAAAGCAGCACAGGCTTACCGTGCGACGGCGCTTCAGAAACCCGCACATTGCGTGGAATTTCGGCCTTATAGACGATGTCGCCGAAATGCGAGCGTACATCCGCAGCGACCGCTTCGGCTAAGCGCATCCGCCGGTCCATCATTGTCAGCACGATTCCCTCAAGCGCCAAACGCGGATTGAGCCGCTCTGACACAAGGTCGATCGTGCGCTTCAAATGGCTCAGCCCTTCAAGCGCCAAGAATTCCGCCTGCAACGGCGCCAGCGCCCCATCAGCCACTGTGAGTGCGTTCAGCGTCAGCAAGCCAAGCGATGGCGGGCAATCAATGAGAATGTAGGCATAATCCAGCGCGCCCGCACCAATGCTTGCATCCAATGCATCCGCAAGCCGACGCTCCCGGCGCGGCATGCCGACCAGCTCGATCTCAGCCCCGGACAAATCCATGGTCGACGGGATGATATGAAAGCCAGGTGTTTCTGTTGGCATGGCCGCATCATGGAGTGCCGCCTCCCCAATCAAAACGTCATAAACGCCAATGGCACGCTTGCTAGCAGGAATGCCGACGCCAGTGGACGCATTGCCTTGGGGATCCAAATCGATCACCAGCGTCTTCTTACCGCAAGCCGCAAGCGCCGCGGCAAGGTTTATGGCCGTAGTCGTTTTTCCAACCCCGCCCTTTTGATTGACGACGGCGATAATACGCGGGCGCGCGGTGGCTCGTTCTGCTTGCCTCGACGGCGCGTCAAGAACCTCTATCATGCTGCGCAATGCCCCATATTTTGACAATTTGACCGCCACCCCCAGTAATACTGGGCGTTAGAGCGTATCGCAGTGTCCAGGATTTCTGCGCCTCGGTCAATTCCTTTTCGGTCTGCGCTCCTTTGAGCAGCAGTGCATAACCCTCAGGTTTTAGAGCTTTCCTCAGCATCGGCATCAATTTTGTAATGCTGGCGACGGCCCGAGCCGTCACAACATCGTAGGAACCAGCTTCATTTGACAGTGCTGCATCAAAACGCTGGGCGACAATACGTGGTTTTACGCCCGCTGCACGAGCCGCTTCCCGCAAAAACACGGCTTTCCGCTGATCGCTGTCTACCAGCGTCACATTGCTCGCGCCCAGGATTGAGAAGATCAAGCCGGGTAATCCTGCGCCGGAGCCAAGGTCCAATAGCGGCCCATCCGTCTCCGTTATTTGTGGCCAGGCCTGCGCTGAATCCAAAACGTGCCGCCGCCAGATATCATCTATGGAGCCTGGGCCAATTAGATTGATCCGCTGCCGCCACTTATCCAACACTGCGACATAGGTCGTCAGGCCTTCAAAAGCCGTGTCAGAAACGCCCAACTTGGTTAGGGCGTTCAAGACGTCTTTCGGAGGGCTCATCGAGCCGCTGCACGGCGTTTGGGGCCGTTCTGCATATAGCGTAATAGGGCACTTATGGCCGCTGGCGTGATACCTGGCATCCTCGCTGCAGCGCCAAGCGTATCTGGACGCACACGTTCCAAACGTTGGCGCGCCTCATTAGAAAGACTGCCAATATCTGCGTAATCAAGGTCCTGCGGCAATTGTAAAGCCTCGTCACGCTTGAAAGCCTCAACGTCAGCCCGCTGGCGTTCTAAGTAAGAGGCATATTGTGCATCCACTGTCAGGCTCTCACGGGCCCATAGCGGAATCTCCGCCAGATCGGGCCAGAGCATGCAGAGATGCCGGTCCTCAGCCCCAAAGCGCCCCATAAGCTCCAGGGCAGATCGGCGGCGCCCATCATCATTAGCGGGCGCGCCTATTCGACTGAGCTCTCCAGGCGTGGCCGTCCATGCCTCAAGAGTCGTCCGAGCGCTCTGGAGTACCGCATGTTTCACGTGAAACAAATCGGTCCGCGCTTTACCAACGCATCCAATATCAATCCCGCGGGCTGTCAGGCGACTATCAGCATTGTCGGCTCGCAGGTGCAATCGAAACTCAGCTCGGGACGTGAACATTCGGTAGGGCTCATCGACCCCTCGTACTACCAAATCATCGATCAGGACGCCCATATAGGCCTCCGAGCGATCAAAGGTAACCTGCGCTTGGCCGGAAACCGCACAGGCCGCATTTAGACCGGCGATCAAACCTTGTGCGCCTGCTTCCTCATACCCAGTCGTGCCATTGATCTGACCTGCTAGGTAAAGGCCAGGGATGCGTTTCGTCTGCAGGCCGTGATCGAGCTCACGGGGATCAACGAAATCATACTCTACAGCATAACCAGGTTTGGCGATCTCAACGCTCTCAAGGCCCTCAATGGTTCGAAGGAATTCTATCTGGACTGCTTCAGGCAAACTGGTCGATATCCCATTTGGATAGACAAGAGGACTATATAATCCTTCCGGTTCGAGGAAGATCTGATGCGCGTTTTTCTCCTGAAATCGAACAACTTTATCCTCGATAGACGGGCAATAGCGTGGACCTGGACCAGTGATCCCACCACCATAAATCGCCGACTCATGCAGATGCTCATGGATGATCTTGTGGGTTTGATCGTTCGTGAAGGTGATATGGCAATCCAATTGTGGCGTTGTGATTGCCTTTGTCATCGCAGAAAACGGTTCCGGCGGATCGTCCCCCGGCTGGGCCGTCAATGTTGAATAGTTTATAGTATCCCGCAGAAGCCGAGCAGGTGTACCAGTCTTAAGGCGTCCCATCGCAAAGCCATGGGACTCAAGTCGCTGGCCAAAGGTTGTTGCAGCAGCCTCACCAATCCGGCCAGACGCGATCTGTTTGTGGCCAATATGAATGATACCGCGCAAAAATGTCCCAGTGGTTACAACGACGGCACCGGACCGGATCTCCCGACCATCCTCAAGAAGAACACCGCACGCCTGAAGCCCATCCATCAGAATGTCATCAACTGCACCCGCGATAAGCGACAATCGATCTTGTTCTGCGAGGGCGGTCTGCATTGCCTCCCGATATAGCTTTCGGTCAGCCTGTGCCCGCGGGCCTCGGACTGCTGGTCCTTTACTCCGATTGAGGAGCCGGAACTGGATTCCGGCTGCATCCGCGACGCGGCCCATCAATCCATCTAAGGCGTCAATTTCCCGAACGAGATGACCTTTACCAAGGCCACCAATCGCTGGATTGCAGGACATTTCACCGATTGTGTGGAGCTTGTGAGTAACAAGAGCCGTGCGTGCGCCCATGCGCGCGGAGGCAGCGGCAGCTTCGCAGCCGGCATGACCCCCACCAACCACGATGACATCGTATTGATAATCATGATGTTTCACGTGAAACATTGTCCCTGCTTATCCTATTTTCCAATGCAGAACGCACTAAATATGCGGTCTAATAGATCTTCAACATCAACGAGTCCGACAACACGCCCCAGACTCCGCATCGCTAGCCGCAAATCCTCTGTAGCGAGCTCAGGTGCTGGCGCGTGTTCCCAGCGATGCAAAGCTGCGACACAATCTTCAAGCGCTACCCTATGGCGTGCTTGCGTGATACCTGGTGGTGGGCCCGTTTCAAACGCATGCCCAGCCACATGTCTTATGGCATCTTCTAAAAGATCCAGGCCAGCACCCGTTTTGGCGGAGCCCCAGATTGCATGCTTCATATCACCCAGGAATGGCCGCACCTGTACAGCATCTGACTTATTCCAGAAGACAAGGTTTGGCGAGTCCTTTTCGAAAGAACCCTGCGTGAGGTCAGCCAGAGCATTCGGCCAGTTTTGGCATTCAGCTACAGTTACGACGATATCAGCACTCGACGCAGCTATTCGTGCCCGGCGCATACCTTCTTGCTCAACTACATCCTCACTCTCACGCAAGCCAGCAGTATCGGCAACGAGAACAGGATATCCACCGATATCTAGACGCACTTCCATCACATCCCGCGTGGTGCCAGGGATATCTGTAACAATCGCAGCGTCGCGACCTGCTAGCGCGTTCAGCAGGCTTGATTTTCCTACATTTGGCGGACCCACCAGTGCAACATACAAGCCATAGCGCATCCGTTCGGTAGGACGGTTGGAGCCAAGCTGCATTTCGAGTTCAGTCCGTAGGGCCAGGATGGCTTCTCGGTTAGCCGCCTCTAGGTCATCTGGCAGAGGCTCGTCCGCGAAATCTAAGCTGGCCTCCGCGAATGCCAGTCTAACCGCCAAGCGCTCACGCCAATCTGCATAGAGCGCACTCAGCCCCCCTTCCAACTGCCAGAGCGCCTGCCGCCTGGCCGCAGCCGTATCCGCTGCGATCAAATCCCCGAGGCCCTCTGCCTCCGCCAGGTCCAGCTTGCCATTTCGGAACGCTCGGCGCGTGAACTCTCCAGCTTCCGCTGGTCGAAACCCTGCTATGCCCGCCAATGCATCCATGACGCCCGTGATGACGGCAGCGCCGCCATGTACATGCAATTCCACCGTATTTTCACCGGTAAAACTATGCGGGGCCGGGAACCAAAGCGTCAGCGCCTGGTCCAACACGGCGCTATCGGTAGGGTCTATTAATCGGCGCAGGCTGGCTCTGCGCGCGGTTGGGGGGGAGTTACCCGTCAATACCGGGAACAGATCACCTGCAGCATCGCCAGACACCCTAATAACGGCGACGCCTGCTTGGCCGGATGCTGTGGCGCAGGCGAATATGACGTCTCCGGCGCTCATACTATAGCGCTACTATCATTTGTCGTTCGATTTACTGCCGGTCATGGCCGTCCGCATAGCCTGTTCCCAGAACTGCCGCATGGCATCCATACCCCCAGGTATGTCTGCACCAGCGCCGCCGATGCCAGCGCCTGCTACTGGCATCCATTGCCGCCACATCTGCTCAGGGTCCATAGACCCTAGCGCTTCCTGCATTTTGGCTGTCATGTCTGCAACAAGCGCTTCCTGCATCGGCGCGATGTCAGGCAGGCCAAAAAACCGACGGGCTTCGTCGGGCGTTGCATCGAAATCTATGGTGATCTTCATCGCAGACCCATTCCTTGCTTGTAGCGCAGGTACTATATAGCCATTGAAGCAAGCCGTGCCTACGGCTGAAGCCAATGTGGCACATCCCCATCAAGCTGGCGCAAAGGAGCGATGATGGACGAGAAGATTGCGAAGGCCATAGTAAGCTCGCCCCTTGGCGGCCTTGAGATCACAGCCGAGAACGGCGCAGTAACCACCCTCAACTGGGTGGACGAAGAACCAACAACGCCGGTGAATTCGCAGTCGCTTGCCGATGCAACGGCTGAACTTCATGCTTATTTCGCACGTGATCTCAAAGACTTCACTGTTGCCTGCTTGCCCGCAGGCGACGCATTCGAGCGAGCCGTATGGGCAGCCATGTGTGAAATTCCATATGGCGTTACGGCCACTTATGGCGACTTGGCAGCGATCGTCGGTAAGCCCGCACGGGCAGTTGGTGGTGCCTGCGGTCGGAACCCAATTCCGATCATCATTCCGTGTCACAGGGTCGTCGGGGCGGGTGGCCGCATGGTAGGGTATTCAGGCAAAGGCGGCGTTGAAACAAAGCAATGGCTGCTGCAACACGAAGGAGCGCTATTACTGTGAAGATTAATGGGATGCGGGTCGACCTCTACGCGCTAGCAATGGCGGTGATACTGCCCGTTAGCGGTGCGCAGGCTGATTTCAAAACGGCAATGGACGCCTACAAAGCCGGCTCACCAGCCGCTGCGCGCGCCGTACTGCAGAACCCTTCAACCCCACAAGAAAAAGCACTTCTCGCCCATTTGCTGCTGCGTGGCTTTGGCGGTGACCCGGACATCCCACAGGGTGAGGCCTTGCTTCTAGATGCAGCAATGGCCGGATACGCACCGGCGCAGTCCACCCTAGCGAATATGCTGGCGACAGGCGGTGTGATCGCCAAGAACGAAGCTGCCGCCATCAACTGGGCCAAACGCGCGGCTGAGCAGAAGCGCCCTGAAGCGATGTCACTCCTGGCCAAGCTCCTACAAGCAGGCGAAGACACTGAAGCCGCCATGCGCTGGCGGAAAGCAGCTGCAGCCTATGGCGACGCAGCAGCACTGATCGCCCTTGCAAAAGAAGACCAAGCCGCTGGCGAGAAGGCACCTGAGCGGCTGCGCAGCGCCTATGTTCGCTATTCCCTCGCCGCCGCCTTCGCCGCTCAAAGCTATCGGCGGACCAAGAGTGAGGCTGACGCCATTATATCCCACGAAGCGCAGGCGCATCGGGCGTCACTCGACCTTTCCCTCTCCGAAGAGCAACTGACACTCGGTGTAGAAGAAGCGAATGCTGAGCTGAAGGCAATGGTCGGACGGTTGAAGGCGTTGCGCGCCAAGTAGCGCCACGGTTATGCTTTCAGAAAGAACCAAGACTTCTGGAAGGATATGAGCATGGCCGAGTGGATCGATCTTCAGGCGAATGATGGCGGGTCTTTCAAAGCCTATGTAGAAAAACCAGCAGGCGGCCAAGGTCCAGTCGTCATCTGCATTCAGGAAATCTTCGGCGTCAATCACGCCATGCGCGATATTGCAAAACATTGGGCGAATCAAGGCTATATCACCGTTGCGCCGGATCTATTCTGGCGCCAGGACCCCGGTGTCGATATCACCGACCAGTCTGAAGCCGAGTGGAAGAAAGCATTTGAGCTTTACCAAGGCTTCGACGTTGAGAAGGGCATTGATGACCTGAAGGCCACCATCGCCCATGCACGGCAGATGGACGGTGCCAATGGCAAAGTTGGCTCAGTTGGGTTCTGTCTTGGCGGTAAGCTGGCTTATTTGCTGGCGACCCGGACAGATGCGGATTGCAATGTCGGCTACTATGGCGTTGGGATCGAGGACCTTTTGGGCGAGGCAAGCAAGATCACGAAACCGCTGGTACTACACATAGCTGAAGAAGATGGATTTGTGCCGAAAGAAGCCCAGGCGAAAGTCAAAGACGGGCTGGCAAGCACCGGTGCAGCCAGTATTTTCAGCTATCCGGGTATGGATCACGCTTTCGCGCGGATCGGCGGCATTCCATACGACGAAGAGAATGCGAACCTTGCGAATGGGCGCACACTCGATGCTTTCAGAGCAGCACTTTCATAAAACATACTGCTAAGTACGCACTCACTTGAAGGAGGTCTGATATGGCTCAGGAAATAGGTCCATTCCAGGGGGCTGTCGCATGGACTGCAGCCGATTTGGACCAAGACCAAACCTGGCGGGTGCGTTTAACTGATGCTGAGCGCGATGAGGTTCGTACAGCTGCTAGAACCGCGCTCAGCACCGGGAAACCCACTACGGCGCTGACTGCAAAGAACTTCCCGCTACCAACCCTCGGGCCACGGCTCATTGGCTTTCGGGATGAGCTTGAGGGCGGGAGGGGCTTTGTTTTGTTGCAAGGGCTACCGGTCGAGGATTTCACAGATGCGGAAGCGCCTGTGCTGCTATGGGGTATCGGGCAATATCTAGGAATTCCAGAGCCACAAGACAAAGCTGGTGCGCTTTTACATGTGGTCACAGATACCGGCGCTGAAGTTGATAAGTCAGATAATATCCGCGGGTTTCAAACCAACGAAGAACTGAATTTCCATACCGACGGCGCAGATATCTTTGCTCTGATGTGCCTTCGGACGGCTAAATCTGGCGGGCGATCACGGCTTGTCTCATCCGTTGCGATCTATAATGCGATCCTGGAGGAACGGCCTGATCTTGCAGCTGAACTCCGCGCCCCGTTCCATTTTGATGCACGCGTACAAAATCCAGATGACGCGAAAGTCCAGACATTGCCGATATTTACCGCGCATGACGGGCTTATGTCAGCGCTTTACAAACGCCGATACATTGAAACTGCGCAACGCTTCCCGGAATTGCCGCGCCTGACGGATAAACAGATTGAAGCGCTCGATTATCTGGATAAAACCGCGAATGATCCGCGCTTTCAACTTTCATTGACGCTGGCACCTGGGGATCTAGAGATTGGCAATAACGCGACCTGTTTCCACGCCCGCGACACCTATACCGATCATGCTGACCCTGCAGCCCGCCGATGCATGCTGCGCCTCTGGCTAACGCTGCCAAACGGCCGCCCATTGCCAAAGATCTATGAAACAACCCGCGAGTGGGGACCGACATATCGCCGCCGCATGCTGCAGCAGTCAGCCGCCGAATAGCGCCTACTACTGGTTCATTTGGTCGAAGAAGTCTGCGTTGCTCTTCGTCTCACGTAGCTTGCCAACCAAGAATTCCATCGCGTCCTGGGTGCCCATGGGCATCAGCACACGGCGAAGCATCCACATTTTGTTGAGATCCTGACGGTCAACCAGCAACTCTTCCTTACGCGTACCAGACTTGCCGATATCAATGGCAGGCCAGATACGTTTGTCAGCGAGCTTCCGATCCAGCACGATTTCCGCGTTGCCCGTACCTTTGAACTCTTCGAAGATGACTTCATCCATGCGGCTGCCAGTATCGATCAGCGCCGTAGCAATGATAGATAAGCTGCCGCCTTCTTCGATATTTCGGGCCGCACCGAAGAACCGCTTCGGGCGTTGCAGGGCGTTGGCGTCAACACCACCTGTCAGCACCTTGCCGGATGACGGCACGACCGTGTTGTAAGCCCGGGCAAGACGAGTGATGGAATCAAGCAGGATGACGACATCATGCTTATGCTCAACCAAGCGTTTGGCTTTTTCAATCACCATTTCAACGACTTGCACGTGACGCGAGGCCGGCTCATCGAAGGTCGAGGAAATGACCTCGCCTCGAACAGAGCGCTGCATGTCCGTGACTTCTTCCGGGCGCTCATCAATGAGCAGCACCAGAAGCTTCACTTCCGGATTGTTGGTCGCAATCGCATGGGCGATAGACTGCAACATCACCGTTTTACCGGTCCTGGGTTGCGCCACAACAAGCGCGCGCTGTCCCTTACCAATCGGTGACACAAGGTCAATCACCCGCGTCGTCAGGTCTTTGGAGGTCGGGTCATCAACCTCAAGCTTTAAGCGTTCTTCTGGATAAAGCGGCGTCAGATTGTCAAAATTAACGCGCTGGCGAACTTTCTCCGGCACCTCATAATTCACATGGTTCATTTTGACCAATGCGAAATAGCGCTCACCATTTTTCGGCGCCCGAATTTCACCACCGACCGTATCCCCGGTCCGTAAGCTGAACCGACGGATTTGCGCAGGTGCGAGATAAATATCATCTGGACCTGGCAGATAATTGGAATCCGGGGATCTCAAGAATCCGAAGCCATCCGGCATCAATTCCAGCACACCATCGCCAGTAATGACGACGTCCTGGTCCGCCCATTCTTTTAGAACTGTCTCTTATACACATCTCCGAGCCCACGAGACCTCTCTACATCTCG
>CAJXVF010000005.1 GCA_913060845.1 uncultured Alphaproteobacteria bacterium
ACGAGATGTAGAGAGGTCTCGTGGGCTCGGAGATGTGTATAAGAGACAGATGAAATAGGTGTCGTTATCAGCCGCCCCTTGCATTTGGTCAGCGCCTTCGCCGCCATCCAAAATATCGTCCCCGTTTTGGCCAAACAGCGTATCGTCATCGTCCCCGCCAAAGAGCATGTCGTTGCCATCATTGCCGACTAGCTGGTCTGACCCTGCAGCGCCATGGGCTTCATCATTGGCCCCAGCACCAGTGAAAAGTCATTTCCGGCAGATAGGATCACCTTCTCAATAGAGGTGAAGGTCTTAGTGCCAGAATTGAAATTGATGGATGTCTGGCTGCGATCCGTCGCGTCAATTGTGTCGTCGCCGTCACCACCGTCAAAAACAGTCGTGTCAAACCGATCAATCAGAATGTCATCACCATCACCGTCAAAGAGCTGTTCGGTGTGCCCAGTGGAGATATTGCCGGTTATGAAACCGAGGCCATCCAAGGTGTTATTGCCGATGCCGCCGCGCAGAATGTCATCACCTGACCCGCCGAACAGCGTGTCATTGCCGATACCGCCATCGATTTCATCATTGGCGGCGTTGCCGAAGATCGTATCGTTGCCATCGCCTCCATTAATGTTGGTATCGAAATTAGGTGCCATGAATTTGTCGGCGCTGGCAGTGCCGGTGATGTCGATCTCATTGTTCACCGCGTCGTGGGCGATAGTGAGGGCATCGAAATTAAAGGCGGTCGTGTCGCCATACAAGAAGTTCACGGCCTCTTTATCCAAGATGCCGATATCGGTCACGGTTTCGCCGGCCCCAACGCTTTTCATCACTGTGTTGGCAACGTTCTCAACACTTGGATCAAGTGTATTGTTGCCGTCGTCAGAATGATCGAGACCGAGTGCATGGCCAATTTCGTGCAGAAGGATGCGGAACCCGGCTGTGCCGGAGTCCAGCGGGAAATGCGCCTGGTTCATCACCACATGGCCGATGGAGCCTTGGGGCGCTGTTGTAACTGGCACACTCGCAAAGCTCACGACGTTGCCATTGCTGGTGATACTGGTGGCATCAACGAATTGCAGCATGCCGCCATCATCAACCTCAACAAACCGAATGCCTGCTGCAGCTTCAAATTTGGCTAGGGCAAGGCGGACAATTGCTTGCTGGCCAGCATCTGAGAACCCGGTCGTGAAATCGCCAATGACCTTGTCTGCGAACTCCGACTCGTCTGGCAATTCAGATACCAAGTCATCAAAGCTATAGGTCACGACGACCGGCGTTCCATCGCCCCGCTCATTATTCCAGCGGAATGCTGGATTGTCGAAAATCAGAGCAGTGAAGTCAGTTACGACAGGCATTGGATGGCGCTCCCTGACTGTATTCAGGCAATATGGCGGTACGGCGGACCGAAGTCATGTATCCGCAATCACGATCACCCCTAGAAGATTAGGCCGAATTGCGGCAGATATGGGGCAGTTGTTCTTTCCTCCGCGTTAAGGTGCGCCATGGCTGAGCCGTCTAATTCCCGCCCGCAAGTTGGCCTGTTTGTGACCTGCCTTGTGGATGCAATGCGTCCAAATATTGGCTTTGCAGCTGTGAAAACGCTGGAGGAGGCGGGCGCTGATGTTCATGTACCGGCGGCACAAACCTGTTGCGGCCAGCCAGCGTTCAATTCCGGCGCTACGGATGAGGCTCGCTCGATCGCCAAGCAGGTGATCGCGGCATTTGAAGAATTTGATTATCTCGTCGCCCCATCCGGGTCCTGCGCCGGATCAATCAAAACGCATTATGGCGCGTTGTTTCAAAACGAACCTGATTGGCTTGCCCGGTCTGAAGCGCTCGCCGCAAAATCCTATGAGATAACGGATTTCTTGGTGAGCGTGATGAACTGGCGACCCGCCGGGGTTAGTTTGAATGGGACGGCGGCCTATCACGATAGTTGCTCTGGCCTTCGCGAACTTGGCGTTAAAGCGCAGCCACGGGCATTACTTGAAGATGTTTCTGGCCTGGAACTCAAGCCTCTGAAGGGTGACGAAGCGTGTTGCGGGTTCGGCGGCACATTCTGCGTGAAGTTTCCGGAAATTTCGGGTGCCATCGTTCAGGAGAAGGCGACACGTATCCAGGAAACCGGGGCTGATATGCTGCTAGCAGGGGACCTTGGCTGCTTGATGAATATGGCGGGCAAGCTCTCACGGGATGGTGCGCCCATTCGATGCTTCCACGTTATCGAAGCTCTGGCCGGAATGGCCGATGGAGAGGGGATATGAGCGTTCATACAGCAACGCCTGCTGCGTTTAAGGCAGAGGCCAAAGCTGCCCTCGCTAAGCCGCAGCTGAAGGTCGCACTCGACCGAGCGACGAACTTGCTCCAAGGGCGTCGCGTAGAGGTGATGGCGGAGTTTCCTGAATATCAGACAGCGCGCGACCAGGGTGCTGCCATCAAGGATCACACGCTCAAATATCTCGACCATTATCTTGAGCAATTTGAGGCTGCAGCTAAGGCATCGGGCACAGAAGTGCATTGGGCATCGACGCCAGAGGAAGCAACGCGGATATGCGTTGAGATTTGCCAACGGCGTGGTGCCAAATCCGTTACGCGGGTTAAGTCCATGTTGGGGGAGGAGATCGGCCTGCCCAAAGCCTTGGCAGATGCCGGGATTGAGCGGGTTGAGACAGACTTGGCTGAGCACATCATCCAACTGGCAGATGAGCGGCCTTCCCACATCGTCATCCCGGCACTGCATAAAACGCAGGAAGAAGTCGCCGACCTATTCACAAAGAACCACGCCGAGCCCCGCGCTTCCGATGACGTAGAAGACCTGGTGGCCAGTGCGCGTCATGAGCTTCGCAACAAATATGTGAGCGCCGATGTTGGGATATCAGGTGCCAATTTTCTGATTGCTGAAACGGGCGCCATCGTTACGGTCACCAATGAGGGCAATGCTGAACTGACAACCGCGCTCCCGCCTTGCCATATTGTGACTGTGGGAATTGAAAAGTTTGTCCCAAATCAGGAGCATGCCAGCCTGTTCCTGCGGCTGCTGGCGCGTTCAGCGCTTGGTTCTGAGTTCACGCAGTATGTGACGTTCTACAATGGTCCTAAGCGCCTCGGTGACCACGACGGCCCAGAAGAAATGCATATCGTTCTGGTCGACAATCGGCGCACCCAGATGCTGGCTGGCGATATGCGGGATATGCTGCGTTGCATCCGCTGCGGTGCCTGCATGAACCACTGCCCAGTCTACGGGGCTGTTGGCGGCCATCCCTATGGCGGGACATACCCTGGGCCAATGGGGTCGGTGCTCACACCAGCGCTGACCAGTTTGGAGGAGGCGGGGGATCTGCCGAATGCATGCACACTGAATGGCCGCTGCCAGGAGGTCTGCCCTGTCAAAATTCCGCTGACAGACATGATGCGCTCCATGCGCGAACGGCAATGGCGCGAACGGATGGTCAAACCGCGTGCCCGCTTGGCGATCCAGGCATGGGCATTCGCGGCAAAACGGCCATGGCTTTATCGCACAGGAACCCGGATTGCCGTCAAAGCCATCCGGCTGTTTCGGGGCAAACGCGGCCGTATCCAGTCGCTTCCGCTGGCTGGTGGATGGACCGGCTCACGGGATATGACAGTTCCGGAAAGCAGCACTTTTATGGCCCAATGGAAGGCCGGTAGGCGGCGCTAGAACGGCGTGTTGATTCCAATAAAGTCTGAAGCATCTAGGCCTCCCTGAGCAACGCCTGCAAGCACGACCCTTCCGCCATCCGCGAAATCAATCACAGCTTTTCCAGCGATTGTTTTGATGAATGGTAGAATGTCTCTGGAGAAATCGTTGAACCTGAAAATGGTGACGTCGAGAAAATCTGTACCGTTCTCGAAGTCAAAAATCAGGTCCAGCCCGCCGCCCGGCTCGAACGCAAATGTATCCGCCCCACCAGATCCAACCAGTTTGTCAAAACCAGCGCCGCCGAAAATTGTGTCATCGCCGCCCTGGCCGATCAAAACATTATCTCCGGCGCCGCCAATGATCAGGTCATTGCCGCCACCTGCTTTAACAATGTCCTTGCCTGCGCCCAGGCCGTAGGTCTCTGCACCCGAGCGGCCAATGTAGAATAGGTCATCATCCGTTGATGTAATCTGTTGATTAGCGGCAATCCGCACGCGTTCTATGCCTTCAAACGCATCGAGCAGCGTAAGGTCCAGAATGCCAGTTGATTGAACAACCAGCGTATCAATTAGCCATTCGCCGCCGAAGATGCTGTCTCCGGCTTTTAGGTGGTTTGCCCGCTCAAAGATCAAGTCATTGCCGGAACCACCAAAGGCTGTGTCATTTCCCAGACCAAGCACGAGGCGGTCATTGCCAGAATCGCCGTAGAGAAAATCGTTCCCAAGGCTGCCATTGATGACGTCGTCACCCGCACCGCCGAAGCCTCTGTCATCGCCGCCACCCAATGATCCCGTATCCCGGCCTTCGCCGCCTCGGACAACATCATTACCGCCACCCGCGTTAAACGTATCATCGCCTTGAGCGAGGATCAGGCGGTTGGCTTGGCGGTTGCCGGTAAGCGCTTCGCCTGCTGCCGTTCCGATCTGTGCTAAGCCTGTGTTGTCAAATCCAAATACAACATGGTTGAGAGATGAGGCTTCTTCTGGCCCGCCCATGCTGATGTCGTCGAAGCCATCGCCGTTAAAGTCGCCGATGCCGGAAAGCCCGGTGCCTGTTCGACCGTTTACGGCATCAAATCGGATTCCCTCGGATGCATCCAGAGAGCTCAAGTCTGTATCCGCGTCAAAGCCGTTGTCTTTGCCGTAAATCAAGAAAACTTCGCCGGGGAATATGCCGTTGCCGTAGTCTGCATTGGCATCTGGTGCACCAACAAGCACATCATCAAAACCATCGCCGTTAAAATCACCAGCGCTAGAGACTTTTGCTCCGGCACCTTCGAATGCATCTATTCCGTTGAGCCTGAAGCCATTTGCACCATCCAAGCTCGCAAGATCAATGCTGGCAGGCTGAGCGGCACCACTGCCAAAGATCACATAGACCTCACCAGCGTTCTGGAGATATCCGCCGGGACCATCGACTGACGGCGCACCGATGATGATGTCACTGAAGCCATCACCATTTACATCTCCCGCATCTGCGACGCTTGTGCCAACTTCGTCCTGGGCCGCGATGCCTTCAAATTTGATACCGTTTGCACCGTCCAATGCTGAAAGATCAAATGAGGCAGCAAAGCCGTCCGATTAGCCAGATATCAGATAGACTTCGCCTACTTCTGATGAGCCGCCCTGACGGTTTTGGAATGCGCCAATCAGCAGGTCATCAAGGCCGTCGCCATTGAAATCACCGGCACCGGAAATTCCGTAACCGCTGGTGTCATCTGCGGCCAAGCCTTCTAAGCGGAACCCGTCGGACCCATCTAGGTCGCTGATCTCTTTGGTCGCTGAAAAGCTGCTCAAGGAACCGAAGATGACATGGCTTGTGCCAGCGTAGCTCAGGCCGCTGGGGTCAGCGCCGAACCCGCCGAATGCAATGTCCGATAGGCCGTCACCATTTATGTCGCCAATATTGGAAACGGCACCGCCAATGCGGTCGAACACGTTTTCTCCTAGGATACGAACCCCGTCAGATCCATCTACGCTGTCAAACGCGATATCACTGGCGAAAGCCGTCGTTTTGCCGAAAATAATGATGGCTTCGCCAGGGGCGTCAACGGCGCTTGGGCCAGCTAGGTCGGCACCAATAATTAGGTCATCGATCCCGTCGCCATTCAGATCACCAACTGCTGAAACAGAACGGCCAACGCTGTCCGATTCACTAATGCCTGGAACAACGAATCCATCAGATCCGTCAAGAGTATTTGGATTGAAGGCTTTGCTGAAGCCGCCTGCGGAGCCGAACAGCACAAAGGCTTTGCCGGCGTTTGATCCACCGTTGGCGGTGGAGCCGGGAGCGCCGACGATGATGTCTTCAAACCCATCCGCGTTGATGTCGCCAGCGCCAGAGACAGAAAATCCTAAATGGTCGTTGGATTCAATATTCTCAAAGCGGAATCCGTCCGTGCCATCCAGCGCTTCTAGGTCAAATGGGGTCATCGTGCGCGCATCTCCGTTGTGCGGGGGGCGAGGCTTAGGCCAGCTATACCAGCAGAATTGAGGGTAATAAAGCGCTAGAATTAAGGCCAGCTTGATCAACCGAATTGGTATTCGATGTTACAATTCAGAGCCGTCCTGGATCATTATTCACGCTGATCTGGTACGCCCTTGAACTTGGATGCAGTCTGCTGTCCAATTTTGCCGGTGAATCGAAATAGGAGCCGTCATGAAAGATTGGGACCGTGGCAAAGCCGTTGGGATTGTCGGCGTCGGCGTGATGGGCGGCGGTATGGCGCGGAATATTCTGGCCAAAGGCTTTCCGGTCATTGCTTTTGACGTTGATGAGGCGGCGCTTGATGACATTGTCAGCAAGGGTGCCAAGCGGGCTGCTTCGGCGACGGAAGTTGCGGAGCAGGCGGCGACACTAATTTGTATGGTCGAGACAACTGCGCAATCGGAAACGGTGATCGCCAGCGACGAAGGCTTTTTGCCAGCATTGCGCCAGGGAGATACCGTCATCTCTGCAGCTACGATCGATCCCGTTGCGGTTAAGCGCTGGCATGCGATGTTGGCAACGAAGGGCGTAGCGCTGCTGGACACGCCGGTATCTGGCGGTGCGGAGCGGGCTGATAGGGGCGATCTTTCGGCAATCGTCGGCGGTGATGCGGCAGCGCTTGAAGCTGTGCGGCCTGTCGTGGAAGCCTATGCGTCACGTGTGTTCCATGTGGGCGAGGCGGGGCAGGGGCTCGCCATGAAGCACGTCAACAACATGATGATCCAAACAACAACGGCTGCACTGGCGGAAGCCTTCGTGATGGGCAAAAAGGCTGGATTGGATCCGCAACAAATTTATGATGTGCTTAGCGTCTCAACCGGGGCATCAACGGCGCTTGATATGCGGGCACCACGCTTCATTTCTGGTGACTTTTCGCCGGGAGGCACGGTAGATATTACGTGCAAGGACCAGGGCTTGCAGGTAGATTTCGCAAAGTCGCTCGGCGTGCCGATGTTCATGGCAAATGTCAGCCTGCAGATATTTGAGATGGCGAAGGCGCGTGGGCTGAACAAGCTCGACAGCGCCTCTGTCATCACGTTGTATGAAGAGATGGCCGGCGTGCAAGTCGGCAAACGGGAGAATTAGGTTATGGCGCTGGACTCACCGCAAGAACTCAATGAGCCTTTACATTGGCCGGAAGGCGGGAGCACACGCGTCCCGTACCGGGTGTTTTCGGACGAAGAGATTTATGCGCTGGAGCAAGAGAAGATCTTCCGGGGTCCGGTATGGAACTTCCTCTGCATGGAATTTGATGTCGCAGAGCCGGGCGACTTTAAAACCACATTTGTTGGCGAAACGCCGATCATAGTGACGCGAGACCGGGACGGCGCGCTGCATGCCTTGGTCAACCGCTGCGCCCATAAAGGTGCGTTGGTATGCCTAAAAGACAAAGGCAATTCACCAACCCTGACCTGCGTCTACCATTCCTGGAACTACACTTTGGATGGGCGCCTGCGTGGCCTGGCGTTCAAGAATGGCGTTGGCGGCAAGGGCGGCATGCCAGACGACTTTGATATGTCCCAACATCGCCTCCAGCCGCTTCGGGTTGAATCGTTCTGTGGCATGGTGTTCGGCACGTTCTCAGATGAAACGCCGCCGGTTGAAGATTTCCTTGGCAAGACCATGGCGGACTTTGTGCGCCGTAATCTTGGCCGTCCGCTGAAGCCTTTGGGCGTGCAGAGCCAGATCATCCACAATAACTGGAAGCTCTACGCGGAGAACCTGCGCGACGCTTATCACGCAACGCTGCTGCACACGTTCTACACAACGTTCAAAGTAAACCGGTTGGATATGGACGGTGGCATCATCATCGCGCCCGACAAATGGCATCACATTTCCTATGCCAAGCGGAAAACGCTGTCTGAGGACGATGAGTACGAGAAAGCTGAAGTTCATTCCGCCCAGTATGAAAACAAGCTTGAAGGCCCCCAGCTGCTGGAAACTTGGGATGAATTTGATGATGGCATCACGCATTCAATCCAGGCGTTTTTCCCGAATCTCTGTATCCATTTCACGCTGAATAGCTTGTGTGTGCGGCACTACCTGCCGCGCGGCGTCGATAAGACGGAGCTGTTTTGGATTTATGTGGGATATGAGCAGGACACACCGGAAGAGACGGAAAAGCGGGTGATGCAGGTCAATCTGACCGGGTCCGCTGGATTGGTTTCGATGGAAGATGGCTGCATCAATAACTTCGTGCAGCGCGGCACAAAAGGCAGTGAAGACTATAACTCGTTCATGGAAATGGGCGGGCGAGACGATGAATCCAGCGAGAATAGCCGTGCGACGGAAGCCGCCATTCGCGGATTTTGGACCGGATATCGCCGGATCATGGAGTTTTGAGCGTGATTGATGCCGAACTCCGACAGCGCCTAGACGACCTGCAGTCCGACTACGCTCACGCCATTGACGATGGCGATCTGGAAGTGTGGCCCGGATTCTTCACCGAAGATGGTTCCTACAAAATCATGACCCGGGAGACCTATGATGTGGGTCTGCCGATGGGCGTATTATATTGCAATACCAGGGGCATGATGTCGGACAGGGTGCTCGCCCTCCGCACTGCCAACATCTATGAGCCACACACATATTGCCATCTCCTCAGCCGTTCTCGATATGCGGAGGGTGAGGGCGGCGTGATAACGGGCCGGACCAATTTTTCCGTTACGCGGACGATGCAGGACGGGCAGATGGACCTGTTCACCGTGGGCAAATATCTCGACACATTCGTTGAGGAGGATGGCGGTCTGAAGTTCAAGAAGCGGCTGGCAGTGATTGAATCCCGCAGGATTGACGTCCTGTTGGTCTTCCCGCTCTAGGCGCTCAAGTGCATCTCACCGAATACACATCTTACGCAGATGCCCAGGCCCACTTTGCCTCGCAGAAGCTATGGGAGCTGTTTGATGGCGACCGTGAGCGCCTGAACATTGCCCATGAGTGCATTGATCGGCATGCCGGTGACGCTGAGCGGGTTGCATTGCGTGTCGCCCATGCTGATGGCGGCGATGAGGTTTTGACATTCCGGCACATCGCCGAACAATCCAGCCGCTTCGCGCATTTGCTGCAAGCCGAGGGCATCGAGGCTGGCGAACGTGTCGCCATCATGCTGGAGCCTGGGGAGGCGTATTATGTGGCCTTATTTGGCTGCATGAAGGCCGGGTGCGTTGCCGTGCCACTCTTCACCGCCTTTGGCCCGGACGGCCTTCGCCTTCGGATTGATGATTGCACGCCGAGAGTATTGCTAACGACGGCGGATAAGGCAGATATCGCCGAAGATATTTCTGACCTCGCTATATGGCTTGCTGATGATGCATTGCAGATGCGGATCAACAGTTTTCCAGCCGCGTTCGAAGTGAATACCAGCGGCAACGATATGGCCGTATTCCAGTACACATCTGGAACAACGCGGGCGCTGCCAGACGCGATTAAACACACCCACCGGGCGGTCGTCGTCGTAATCGTTGCGGCACTCTACGGCACAGGTGTTCGCCCCTCGGACAAGTACTTCTGCCCATCTTCGCCAGCTTGGGGTCACGGTCTCTGGCATGGGACATTGGCACCACTGGCTCTTGGTGTGGAGACGGGGGCTTATGCCGGGAAGTTTGATGCGGACCGGCTGATGCAGGCGCTGGTCGATTTCGGCACAACGAACCTTTCTGCTGCGGCCACACACTACCGGATGATGATGAATGCGGGATCGGCGGGCGATTATGCGTTCAAGTTCGAGAAACTATCTTTCACCGGCGAGCCTATGGATAGCGAGACTGCTGCTTTTAGTGAGCGCACATTCGGCTTCCCGGTCCGCAGCATGTACGGCACGACGGAGATTGGCGTGATCCTGGTCAATTATCCAGGTGCTGCTGACTTCCCGGTAAAGCTTGGCAGTCTCGGCAAGCCACCGCCGGGTGTTGAGGTGGAAGTGCAACGGGCCGATGGAATGCCTACCGCACCCGGCGAATTGGGCGAAATCATGCTCCGCCGTAAGGGGGAGTGGTTCCCAACCAAGGACCTCGGCACGGTCGATGAGGATGGTTATTTCTATCACGGTGGCCGGGCGGATGATGTCATCATATCTGCCGGGTGGACGATAAGCGCTGTAGAGGTCGAAGATGCGCTTTTGAAGCATCCGGATGTTCTTGAGGCAGCTTGCATTGGTGTGCCGGACGAAGCTCGCGGCCAAGTGGTGAAGGGCTTCCTCGTCGCGAAGCGGTCTGGTGAGGCATTCGCCGATGAGGTGCGCCAGTTCGTGCGGAGCCGCTTGTCCACTCACGAATATCCACGCATTATCGAAACTGTATCTGACCTGCCTAAAACCCCCGCCGGCAAAGTAAACCGCAAAGTTCTGCGTGAGGCTGAATCAGCCCGCGCACCCAAACCAAAGGCCTAAACATATGTCTGAGCAATTTCCTGTCATTACTGATGATGGCCTGAACTCGTTGAAGCGCCGGATCGGCGTTGAAATCGTTGGCTCCCTGGCACCTTGGTGCCACGAGGCGACCCGGGACAATATCCGCCATTACGCGCACGGTATTGGCGACGATAATCCGCTTTGGTGTGATCCAGATTATGCGGCGCAAAGCCGGTTTGGCGGGCTTACGGCGTTGCCAAGTTTTCTGTTTGCCTGTGACCGGATCGTGTCAGGATATGTCGGCGGTCTGCCGGGCGTTCACGCCATGTGGGCCGGTGCGGACTGGACTTGGCATAAGCCTATCCGCCGCAATGACGAACTCCACACGCGCGCCTATCTGAAAGATTTGATTGAGCACGATACGCGCTTTGCAGGTCGTGCGATCCAGCAGATCTACCACGTCGATTTCTATAATGAGAACAATGAGCTACTCGCTAGTGCTGATAGCTGGTGTTTCCGTACCGAGCGGGATACGGCGCGGGAGCGCGGCACCAAATACGACGCAACAAAAGAACGCGGCGTGCGCCAATATACAGAGGCCGAACTGGAAGAATTCTACAGCCTCTACGCCAACGAAGCGCCGCGCGGCGCTGAGGTGCGCTACTGGGAAGATGTAAAGGTTGGCGATGAATTGCCGCCAATGCCCAAAGGCCCCATGACAGTCACTGGATTCATCGCTTATGCCCAAGGTTGGGGCGGCCTTTATATTCGCGCCAACCGCATCGCATGGAAGCAGATCGACGCGCATCCGGGCCTTGGCATTAAGAACAAGTTTGGCATTCCAGATTGCCCAGAACGAGTCCACTGGGAAGAAGATTTCGCCCGCCAGGTCGGCACCCCCGGTGCCTATGATTACGGCCCCGAACGCTGCTCATGGCTGACCCACCACATGACTGACTGGATGGGCGACCACGGCTTCCTCCGCCACGCCACCTGCAAAATCCGCCGCCACAACCCCGAAGGCGATCTCCTAATTATTCGGGGCAAAGTCACTGGCAAACGCGTTGAGAACGGTAAGCACCTCATCGACATCGAACAGGAAGCCCGTCAGCAGGACGATGAGCTGTCCGTTCTGGGAACGGGAACCGTGGAATTGCTGTCCAAGGGGTAATCCTATGACCAAGGCAGCTAGTACGATCATCGCAGCCCATCGTGGCGGCGCATTGGAAGCGCCGGAGAATAGTCCGACGTCATTCAGACATGCTTCTGGGCTGGCGGTCGACTATGTTGAGTTTGATGTGCATCCCTCTGCTGATGGACAGCTTGTCGTGCATCACGATGCCGTCTTTGGGCGGATGACGGATCTGACTGGGCCGGTCGCTGCAACGCCTTGGGCTGATATAGCCAAGGCTAAGATCAAAGGCACAGATGGCGAGCGTCCACTGCTCTTGGATGAAGTCATCGATATCTTTGAGCCGACGGCCATTGATTTGCGGCTTGAGATAAAGTCGGCTGCGGATGGTGTTCCGTATCCTGGCCTTGAAGCGGAAATTGCTTACGCTTTGGTGCAACGGAAAATGTTGCCTCGAACGCTGATCTCAGCTTTCAACATAGATACGTTGGGGCGGTTCATGGACATCGCTGCACCCAGAGACTTCCTCTGGCTTGTCAGCCCGCAGACATTCCGTCAGATCGGCGGGATTGGGTCTGTGTTGGCGGTCGCACAGCGCTTCGGTATTCCAGAGATTGCGCCACGTATTCAGGTCATGAACGAAGGCGTGGTGGCGGCAGGGAAGGCGGCGGGCATCAGAGTCGGCGCCTACGCGGTGAATGAGGAAGCCGATATCAGGGCGATGCTGGCGCTGGGCGTCTCAGCGTTTACGTCTGATAGGCCTACTTTGGCGCTGAAGCTTCGGGATGAGCTTTCGGGGGCATAAGTCTAACGCACAACGTGGAGCGGGAGGCGCAGCAGGGCTGGCCTCCGATAAACGGACAGACATCTCCAATGCGGGCAAGCGCCGCCAGAGACTGAATTAAGTCTTCAAATCAAGCAGAATGCCCGTCATTTGCTCGCCGGATTGAATAGCCTTCACGCTAGCTTGGAAGCTGCGTTCAGCCGTAATCAGGTCGATGGCGTGCTTAGGATTGGTTGCTTCAGCACCGCCGTTGGCGATGCGTTCACCCGCGTCGCCAGCTTTTTGGGCGGCGCGGTTTAACCCTAGTATGCTTGTCTGTAGCGATCCTTGAACGCTCACAGCTCGGTTGCTCCTGGTCGGGGGCCCTACCTGGACCTATTACCATACGTTCGAATATATGCAGGAAGCTTTACGATGGCGTTAAGACAATGCTGTGGAATCCTTGGCTTCCAGCTTGTCCTCCGCCGTATCTGCAGCGCCCAAGTCCATGTCCGCGATCCGCGCGCCGCGCTTTTCTATGGCGCGCATGGAGATTTCAACTCCATCGATATCGCTCTCAGCCTGGGCTAAGTGCCGTTTGAAGGCATTTGCTCGGGTCGCCAGCCTGCCAACGTCACCCAGTAGAGCGCTGACTTCGGCTTGCAAGCGGCTGGCCTCGGCATGGAATTGTGCGTCTTTCATGATTGCGCGGGCGGTATTCAGCGTCGCCCATAAGGTCGTTGGGGAAACGATATAAACTCGAGCGGTAAACCCGACCTCAACAACGGCGCGGAAGTTGGCGTGGAGTTCGCCATATACGGCCTCGCTTGGAACAAACAACATGGCGCAGTCCGCCGTTTCGCCGGGCAGGATGTAGCGCTCACTGATATTCTTGATGTGCTTGGAGATATCACGCGCGAAGGCCCGGCGCGCTGTACTTTCTGCCTGAGCATCAGTCGCGGCCCGGATTGATAAGAACGCCTCAAGCGGAAACTTCGCATCGATGGCGATGGAGCCTGGCGGGTTTGGCAGCGTGATCAGACAATCTGGACGGCGACCATTGGAGAGCGTGGCTTGCTCCTGATAAGCGCCTGGCGGTAGAGCGTCTCGTACAAGGTCATAAAGGCGCACTTCACCGTAAGCCCCGCGCGCCTGCTTATCACTAAGTGCCGCTTGTAAGCCCGAAATTTGGCCCGAAAGTTCAGTCAGGCGCCCTTGGGCTTGGTCAATACGGCCAAGTCGTTCCGCGAGTTTCTGTAAGCCTTCGGAATATGCAGCGCCTGTGCGGTCCAATGTGGCTGCCATGCGATCGGACGACGCCGCCAAGCGCTGTTCTACAGCAAGGGCGAGGGCGCTTTCTTGGGCTTGTAGACGTTCGCTCAGCCGGGCGTCAGCGGCCTGCCGGTCGTCCGCCAGCCGGGCGATCCGGTCCTGCAAAACACTATGGCGGCGCCAAGCGATTAGGCTGCCGAACAAGATAATGACAACAAGCGCGGCAATCGTCCCAGCCAGCACAATGGGCGCCCATTCCGGGGGCGAGTTCGTGGGGTCAAACGTGGATTGAAGCCAATCCAGCACCTGCTGCATCGAAGGTCTAGCCGTTAGTCGACGTCGAGATAGACGACAGCACCTGCATTCGCGATGAGCGTGCAGTAGTCACTGCCGTCATGGGGGATTTTCAGCCCGCCCTCAACCACATCAACTTTACCGGTACCGTGGGGCAGGACAGCGAGCACCTGTGCCTTATCGACGGTTTCTGGATCAGGCGCGCCAATGGTGACGTGGACGAACATCGAATCGGTTGGCACATCGAGCGCCTTGGCGATGGTCAATGTGTTGTGCCAAAGCGCGTCTTTCAGTGCGCGGACGGCGGCCTTGGTGCTATCACCGCCACGGATATCTGTGCCCATCCCGATTTCCAGGACCATACGTTTCATCGCCATCTGCTTCATTTCCTTAGAGGAACTGGGCCAAGCGCCAAGTATAGGCTGAATGCGCCCAGGAAGGAATCCCCAAGCAAGCGCTGCCTGCGGCATCAGCCGCATTGCGTTGGGGGCAGGACTGTGAGAAACCGCAACATACGGTGTTTCACACGATTTTTAGAGGAGCCGCGCGACCCATGAACGCGCCTGCGACAGCCAACGCCCTGCCGAAAGGCTTTTTCACCGCCAGTTTGAGTGAAGCGGACCCGGAACTTTTCGGCTCCGTCGCAAACGAGCTCGCCCGTCAGCAAGATCAGATTGAGCTGATCGCTAGCGAAAACATTGTGTCTCAAGCTGTGCTTGAAGCCCAAGGCAGCGTGCTCACTAATAAATACGCAGAAGGCTATCCGGGCCGTCGCTACTATGGTGGGTGCGAGTTTGTTGATGTTGCTGAACAATTGGCGATTGACCGGGCAAAGCGGCTCTTTGGCTGCTCTTTCGTCAACGTGCAGCCCCATTCAGGCGCGCAGGCAAACCAGGCGGCCTTCATGGCGATGGTACAGCCAGGCGACACGATCCTTGGCATGTCCTTGGCAGCTGGCGGACACTTAACCCACGGCGCTGCGCCCAATCAGTCCGGCAAATGGTTCAACGCTATTCAATATGGCGTGCGTAAAGACGATGGCCGGATTGATTTTGACCAAGTCGAAAGCCTAGCCCTTGAGAACAAGCCGAAACTGATTATCGCAGGTGGGTCAGCCTATCCGCGCGAAATAGATTTTGCGCGTTTCAAGGACATCGCAGACGAAGTCGGCGCAAAGTTTATGGTCGATATGGCTCATTTCTCAGGATTGGTGGCCACAGGCGTTCACCCAAGCCCACTGCCATTCGCTGATGTTGTGACAACGACCACCCATAAAACATTGCGTGGCCCCCGCGGCGGCATGGTGCTGTCGAATGATGATGCGCTTGGCAAAAAGATCAATTCCGCCGTATTCCCTGGGCTGCAAGGCGGCCCGCTGATGCACGTGATCGCCGCCAAAGCGGTCGCGTTTGGGGAGGCGTTGCAGCCAGAATTCCGCTCCTATGCCGAACGTGTCGTTGCGAACGCGCGGGCTTTGGCGGAAACGCTGAAAGCGAAGGGCATGGACATCGTCTCCGGCGGTACGGACACGCACTTGATGCTGGTTGACCTCCGCCCGCTCGGCCTGACAGGCCGGGATGCAGAAGCGAGCCTGGAGCGGTCAGGGCTGACCTGTAACAAGAACGCCATTCCGTTTGATACTGAAAAACCGGCTGTAACCTCGGGCCTCCGGCTCGGCTCTCCAGCAGGCACAACGCGCGGATTTGATGTGGCGGAATTCACCCGGATCGGTGAAATTATCGGGGACGTTCTGAACGAACTTTCCAAGAGCAGTGAAAACAATGGGGCAGCAGAAGCCGCCGCCCGCGCCGAAGTGGATGCGCTCTGCAAGCGTTTCCCGATTTACGGCGCCTGACGGACGAAAGCGGGAACCTGATTGATGCGATGCCCATTCTGCGGCCATGACGACACCCAGGTGAAGGACTCCCGTCCGACGGAGGATAATGCCGCCATCCGTCGCCGCCGGGCTTGCCCTGAATGCGGCGCCCGCTTCACGACCTTCGAGCGCGTGCATCTGCGCGAACTGACGGTGGTTAAAGCCAACGGCAAGCGTGAAGTGTTTGAGCGCGACAAGATGGAGCGTTCGATGCGCGTGGCGCTCCGCAAACGCCCGGTAGAAGAAGATCGCATTAGCCGTGTCGTGACCTCAATGGTGCGCCGTTTGGAAACCATGGGCGAGACAGAAATTCCGGCAGCCCAGGTGGGCGAGTTGGTGATGGAAGCGCTGCGGTCACTCGATTCTGTGGCCTATGTTCGGTTTGCTTCTGTCTACAGAGATTTCCGTGAAGCCAAAGACTTCGAGGCGTTTATTGGCGCCTTGGATGAGGATGATATCTAAACTAACCACCCAGCATATGCAGGCCGCCTTGGCTCTTGGTCGCCGCGGCTTAGGCCGCGTTTGGCCAAACCCAGCAGTTGGCTGCGTGATTGCGGATACCGCAGGCTATGTCGTTGGCCGTGGGTGGACCCAGCCGGGCGGGCGCCCCCATGCGGAAACGGAAGCGCTTAAACGCGCTGGAGACCGTGCGAAAGGCGGCACGGCCTACGTCACGCTGGAACCTTGCAGTCATACCGGCCAGACACCGCCGTGTGCAGAAGCGCTGATTAATGCTGGCATTGCCCGCGTCGTCGTGGCTTTGCAGGATCCCGACGGACGGGTCTCCGGGCGCGGTATCGCGTTGCTTGAAGCTGCTGACATTGCTGTTGAAAAAAATGTTCTGGAGGCTGAAGCGCGGTTTGATCAGGCGGGCTTTCTGTCAAAGGTCGAGCAGGGGCGGCCTCTGATCGCACTTAAATCTGCAGCAA
>CAJXVF010000006.1 GCA_913060845.1 uncultured Alphaproteobacteria bacterium
TCTATTCGTCGGCAGCGTCAGATGTGTATAAGAGACAGCAGAACGGATGGCGAGGCCATCATAATCGCCAATAATGGCCATCTGCTCTTCGACCGAGAGGCCGGGTTTGAAATCAACCTCCAGGCCGCGTTCCCGGAAAATATCGATGGCGCGTTCGGAAAGCTTGTCCGAAATCAGTACTTTAGCCATGGGATTCTATCCTTTAGGCAGCTTTAGCGAGAGCGGCTTTAGTCTCGTGATAGGACCAGTCGAGCCAAGGCAGCAATGCGGCCATATCGCTAGGTTCAACCGTGGCACCGCCCCAGATGCGCAGGCTTGGTGGCGCATCCCGGTGGTTATTGGTGTCAAAGGCAATGCCTTCTGCTTCAAGTCGGCCTGCCAGCGCTTTGGAGAACGCGTGGAGATCGTTAGTGGCCATGTTCGCCACATCCGGATCGATATATTTGAGGCAGATGGACGTAGAGGAGCGGATATCGGTACTTACAGGCAGGAAATCGACCCATGGCGTGGCTGCAACCCAGTCCGCAACAGCAGCAAGGGACGCATCAGAGCGGGCGACCATTGCAGCGCCGCCGCCAGCGGATTCCATCCATTTCAGCGCATCGATTGCATCTTCAACACAGAGCATGGAAGGGGTGTTCAGCGTTTCGCCCCGGAACAGGCCTTCGATGAGCTTGCCGCCTTTGGCCATGCGGAAGACTTTGGGCAGTGGCCACGGGGGCGTATAGTTTTCCAACCGTTCAACGGCGCGAGGGCCGAGGGCGAGCATGCCGTGGGCCGCTTCCCCGCCCATGGCTTTTTGCCAAGACCAAGTTACGACATCCAGCTTGTCCCAGGGCAGGTCCATAGCGAATGCGGCGGAGGTCGCGTCGCAGATGGCGAGGCCTTCGCGGTCATCCGGAATCCAGTCGCCGTTTGGCACGCGCACACCGGAGGTGGTGCCGTTCCAGCAGAACACGACGTCATTGGACCAATCGGCAGCGGATAAATCCGCAATCTCGCCATAAGGCGCATCAATGATGCGGGCATTGTCGAGCTTCAAGTGGGACTTGAGGTCTGTCGCCCAGGTTTTGCCGAAGCTTTCCCACACAAGACTATCAACGCCGCGTGCGCCCAGCATCGACCAGAGCGCCATTTCGACAGCACCCGTGTCAGAGCCTGGAACAACGGCAAGGCGCCAGTCATCCGGCATGCCCAGCAGCGCCTTGGAGCGGTCAATCACTTCGGCCAGTTTGCCTTTGCCCTCTGCAGAGCGATGCGACCGGCCAAGTGAGGCGCCGGCGAGGGCGGCTGGCGTCCAGCCTGGGCGTTTCGTGCACGGGCCAGAGGAAAATAGCGGATTATTCGGTTGGGTCGTCGGTTTGCTCGCCATGGCGATGGGTCCTGTTTGATGAACCTGGGAGAGGAGTTATGCCTTACGCTAGGATTGGCTAACGCTGGAAATGCTGCAGCGCAATAGGCGGATCGCCGCATTCATTTTGCGGCGTCAAACCCGGTCGCCGAACCAGATCAGCAGCACGCTTAAAGTGATGACGGAAAGGGCTGTTGATACAACGATTGCGGTTGATACCGGAGACACGCCAACCTCATAGCGGCGGGCGAAAAGATAGGCGTTCAAGCCAATTGGCGCCGCTGCATATACGATGCCTGCCGCGCGCCATATGGGGTCAATTCCGGGGATAGAAAACAGGATGAGAGCGGCCAATGCTGGCTGCACAAACAGCTTCAATATAGTCAGCACGCCTGCTGGTTTGGCGGATGCGGCGCTGACAGGCCGCAGCGCCAAGGTCGCTCCAAGGGCAAATAGCGCTGTGGGCGGCGCTGCTGGCCCAAGGAACTTCACCAAGGCATCCAATGGGCCTGGCAATGTTGAATCTGTGAACGCCAGCGCCAGACCAACGATGGTGCCGACGATGACAGGATTAAGCGCTGCAGCCTTAGCCGCGCCCGACATAGCGGCGCGACCGCCCATCTGGCCATATTCCAGTAAGCCTGTGACGGCGACGAACAGCAGGATATCTAGTGTCACCAGAACAAGGGCTGGTGCTGCTGCTTCTGGCCCGAATGCTGCGACAACAAGTGGGACGGCAAGCAGCACGCCATTGGAGAAACAGGCTGAAAACCCAAGAATGCCATAAGCCGCCGGGCCAACATTCCCGTACGCCCATCTGGCCCAAAACGCGGCCAGCAATGCTACCACAAGCTCGGTGCTGAACATCGCCAGGAGGAACGGCCCGCCTGCCAGCAGCTTTTCGGGGTCCGCCTTGCTCAACATAACAATGAGCATGGGCGGGATCGCGAAGAAGAAGATGTAGTTGACGAGGCCCTGAATCGCCGCTTCGTTCAGCAAACGCATACGCGCGGCCAGAAAGCCAAGCCCGATCATGGCGAATAGCGGCAGGACCGCGTTGAGCGTCGTCATGGCAATCCGCGAAGAATAGGAAAAGGCCGGAAGCGGCAGGCTGCATATCTAAGACGTTTTACGCCGATATGACAGCCCGCACCGTTCCCGGCATCAATCGCGGTTTATGGGGAGATCGCGGCACCGCCATCAACGTTGATGACTTGGCCGCACATATAGGCCCCGGCTTTGGAGGAGAGGAACATGGCCGCACCCGCAATCTCATCCGGATCGCCAAGGCGGCGGAGCGGCATGCGATTGTTGATCTGCTCAAGCCGGACCGGGTCTGTCCAAAGGGCCTTCGCGAAATCGGTTTTGATGAGGCCCGGCGCAATAGCGTTCACGCGCACGCCCTTAGGCCCATATTCAGCCGCAAGGTTCCGCGCGAGCTGGTGTTCCGCGACCTTGGAGATGGAATAGGCGAAAAGCTCAACAGCCGCTTTCAGGCCAGAAATCGACGCGATGATCGTCACCGCACCCTTGCCGCGCTCGGCCATGCCTGGAATGACCATGTTGCAGAGCCAGAAAGTGCTGCGCACATTGGTTTCCATAATCTTGTCCCACGCCGAATCTGGCATGTCGGCAGATGGGCCGTAATACGGATTGACCGCAGCGTTCGGCACCAGGATATCAATTGGCCCAAGCTTGTCCTGGGTCTGGTCGACCAAGGCCTGGAGCTGGTCTTTGTGGCCAATGTGGCATGGGATCGCCGTGGCGGAGCCGCCTCGGTCTGCCCATTTTTCATTGATTTCTGCTGCGACAGCGTCACAAACATCGGCTTTGCGGCTGGAAACCACGACATTGGCACCATATTGCGCCATGCGGCAGGCGATGGCCTTGCCGATGCCTTTGGTCGAGCCGGTGATGAGAGCGGTTTGCCCCGAAAGATCGAAAAAATCGTCCATGTGTGCCTCCTGAAATAAGCTGAGGCGCGCATGTTAACGGCAATCTGGGGGCGGGCGCCAACCCGCTGATTTAGGCGTTAGCCCGTCGGCGCATAAACGTGCGTGACAAGCGCTTCGACGCCCTTGGTCGTTGTGGTTATGCGCGCGGGCGCGTCTTCGGCTTCGCCCGCGTATTCCGGTAGGCGAATGATCAGCGCCATGCCTTCACCTGCTGGCGTTAGGCGCTTGCGGCTAAAGCGCGGCAGGGGCACGCCGATCACGCCGCAATGCATGATCAGCGCCGCTGCCATTTGGCTGTAGCTCAGCGCAATTTCTGTCTGTGACGCGTCCTGGGCTTCAAACATGAGCCTGACGACGCCGGTTGTTTCCGGTTCTGCCAACACGCGTTTCAGCTTCGCGCGTGGCAAATCCACGCCTTTTCTGAGGCAGTAGGCATATGCGGCCTGCATCAGTTCGGCTTCGTCGAAAATGATTGTTCGGGTCTCTGTCGCCATTCTTCAGTCTCTCCCCACGGAGCGTCAGACAGCAGATAGAATAGCGATGGGGCGATAAAATACCGTTACTAGTAGGGCGGATCGCTAGGCTTCGTTCTTGGGCGCATAGCGGGCGTGGCGGACATCGGCGGTAATGGCGTGGGCCAGCATGCCTTCACTCTCCGCAATCCGGCTGATGACGGGGGCGACATTGCGGCTCGCTTCCGGCGTCAAGCGCTGCCAGGTGACCGTTTTCAGGAACTTACCGACCCAAAGGCCACCTGTGTAACGCGCGGCGCGACCGGTGGGGAGGATGTGGTTGGTGCCAACGCCCTTGTCGCCATAGGCCACGGTCGTTGCTTCACCAACAAACAAGCTGCCGTAATTGGAGAGATTCTCCAAGAAATAGTCATCATTGGCGGTCATGATCTGAAGATGTTCTGGCGCGTATTCGTCTGCGATCTCTACGGCCTCTGCATCCGTTTCCACGATCACAACTTCGCCGAAATCGGCCCATGCGCGTTTGGCAACTTCTGCCGTTGGCAAGGTTTCCAGCTGCGCTTCAACCTCAACCAGCACATCTTCGGCCAGTTTGCGGGACGTAGTGACCAGCCAGCAGGGGCTATCTGGTCCATGCTCTGCTTGGCCCAATAGGTCCGTTGCGACGAGGGATGCGCTGCAGCTGTCGTCAGCAATGATCAGCGTTTCCGTTGGGCCAGCCAGTTGGTCGATGCCAGCCGTGCCGAATAATTGACGCTTGGCCTCCGCAACGTAGGGGTTGCCGGGGCCGATCAGAAGATCACAGGCTGGAACGTCAACTAGGCCATAGGCCATCGCTGCCAGCGCCTGCACGCCGCCAAGGGCGAAAATGTCAGTCGCCCCCGATGCGTGGAAGGCATAGAGCGTCTGCGGATAAACGCCATTTGCATCCCGGGGCGGGGCGCAGCCGACAATGGTCTTCACGCCAGCGACCTGGGCCACGCCAGCGGACATGATCGATCCTGCGACCAGCGGATACTTACCACCCGGCGTATAGCAGCCGGCAGCCTTCATCGGGATATGCTTATGGCCAAGCATGACGCCTGGTTGCAGTTCAATTTCCAGCTCTTGCATAGTGGCGCGTTGGGCTTTGGCGAAGTCTTGGACCTGCTTCAGCACATAGGCGATGTCTTCTTTGAAGACCTTGGATAGGTTTTTCTCGACCTCCATAATCCGGTCGTTGGACATGCGGAAGTCAGCGTTCTCCCATTTATCGAGATCGCGGGCGTAGCGCTGGATGGCGTCATCGCCGTTTTCTTGAATGTCGGCCAGCATCTCGCGCACGGTGGCTTCAACGGCGGGGCGATCGAAGCCTTCCCGCTGGCTTGATTGCTTCAAATATGTGCGCATGGATGCTTCCTTAGAATAACGACATTTGGTTCGGTTTTGGCGAATCTGGTTCCACCGATTCTTCAATCTGCCGGTCCGGCAACGGGTCCAGCACCCGCGAGTCGTCTTCTCTAACATTCCCGACGCGCGTGTCCACCTCGTAGAATTCAAAAAAAGTTTCGGGTGCCGCAGAAATTAATTCTGCTGCCTCAGCTGGGGTTCCGCTCAACCAAGTCGGTGCCAGATCAACTGGTATGACAACTGGCATCCGGTGATGAATTGGCGTCAGTGTGGCGTTGGCTTCTGTGGTGACAATGCTGAAACTCCGGGCCGGGCCGTCAAAGCCAGACGGCATTGCGGCTGCTATTCCTGCGAAAGCAAATGCGCGTTGATTCTTCGGTCGGATGCAGAACGCGCGCTTATCCTTGCCTTTGCCGGTCCATTCGTAGAAGCCATCGGCAGGGGCCAACACTCTGGAATGCCTGAATGAATCACGGAACGCCGGTTTTTCAGCGATTGTTTCGCTGCGCGCGTTGATCAGCGGCGGGCCGTCATATTGGCCCTTGGCATTGGGCGTTTTGGCCCATGGCGGCACGAGCCCCCAGCGCGCCATCGCCATCCGGCGAGCGCCAGTCTCCTTGGCGTGGATAATCGGGGCAGATTGTGTAGGCGCGATATTCCAACGCGCGGCTAGGTTCGGCAGATCAATAAAACCGAAGATCGTCGCCAGCGCTACTGGCGAAGTCGAGAGATGGTATCGTCCGCACATTGGCTGTTTCCATGGTTAAGAAACTCTTATTCTACGCCCGCATTGCTCATAAAGGTTTGCACAGGAAGGTTTTCGTGCTGTTCTTTTAGGCAAGTTGGCTGATGCATGATGTTCAGCCGCTACTAAATCAGGCGTTTCTAACGTCTGGCATAATGTTTGCTTAACGATTGCAGGGCGCTCAAGCCCAGCAGCATAAGGGAGGCTACCTATGAAACTCAAACATACCGTCATGGCGGCAGCGGCACTTGCCGTCGGCGCTACGGCATCAGCCCAGGCCCAAGATAAATCGACCCTTCAGGTCGTACAGGACCGCGGCTACATGAACTGCCAGGTCGGCCAGCCGAACCCAGGCTTCTACAACTTGGACGCCACAGGCAATTGGTCCGGCCACGATGTCGCGTTCTGCCGCGCTGTCGCCGCCGCCGTGTTGGGCGATCCTACAAAGATCGAGTTCCAGTCTGTCACCAGCCAGGTGCGCTTCACGTCGCTCGCGAATGGCGAAAGCGACATGCTGTCCCGCACGACAACTTGGACCGCCACGCGTGACACGCAGCTCGGCCTCGATTTCACGACCGTCACTATGTATGACGGCCAGGGCTTCCTGGTCTCGAACGAGTCTGGCATCAAGTCCGCGAAAGAGCTCGACGGCGCTGCGGTTTGCGTGCTGACCGGCACCACGACCGAGCTGAACCTGTCTGATTACTTCCGCTCCCAGGGCATGAACTTCAAGCCAGTTACGTTTGAAGACGTGAATGTGCTGATCGAGACGTTCCTTAAGGGCGGTTGCGACGTTTACACGAACGATAAATCTGGCCTGGCTTCCCGCCGGTCTGCGTTCCCAGATCCGTCCAAGTACACGATCCTGCCAGAAACCATCTCCAAAGAGCCGCTTGGCCCCGTGGTGCGTGAAGGCGACAACCAGTGGGGCGATATCGTCCGCTGGAGCGTTTTTGCTATGATCACAGCAGAAGAGCTGGGCGTTAATTCTGGTAATGTTGACGACATGCGCGCTAACTCCAAGAACCCGGAGATCCGCCGCATGCTGGGTGCTGAAGGCAATCTTCACACCGGTCTCGGCCTCTCTAATGACTGGGCCTACAACATCATCAAAATGGTCGGCAATTACGGCGAAGTCTATGCGCGGTATCTCGGTGAAAAGACACCGGTGAACATTCCTCGTGCAGGTAGCCAGAACGCGCTCTGGACCAATGGCGGCCTGATCTACTCCCCGCCATTCCGGTAAGCAAAACTCCAAGTTCCGGCTGGCGCAGCATTTGCACTAGCCGGGCTTGAAGTACTACGCGAAGGGGCGGGATAGACGGGGCCAACCCTGCGGTCCGCCCCATCGTTTCTTTGATCGATTAAGGCTTCTGACAGGGGGCTTTTGGCAATGAATTCGCCAGTACGCGTAGGAAATACCACGCATGGGCCAGAGCGCAGCCGTTTATCGCGCATGGCCAGTGACCCGAAAATTCGTGGGTGGGTCGCCCAAGCTGTTGTTGGAACGCTGATTGTTCTGGCCGGGTATTATCTGGTCAGCCAGACGATTTATAATATGGAAAAGCGCGGCCTGACCGCCGGGTTTGATTTTTTAAGTTCGACGGCTGGATTCAGCATCGGCTTTCATCTGATTGATTATCAACCGACCGATACATTCAGCCGGGTTTTCCTGGTGGGCGTTGTCAACACACTGTTCGTTTCCGTGATCGCGATCATTTTTGCCACCCTGTTTGGCTTCGTTATGGGCATCGCCCGCTTGTCCCATAACTGGCTAATTGCCCGCCTTGCGGCTACATATGTGGAGGTTGTCCGCAACACGCCGCTTTTGCTGCAGATCTTCGTTTGGTATCTTGGCGTGTTCACGCTGCTGCCGCCGCCAAAGCAGGCGTTTGAATTGGTGTTTGGCGTATTCGTGCTGAATAACCGTGGGTTTTATGCAACGGCTGCAGTCCCAGGTGAGTTGTTCTGGATCACGGGCATTGCCATTATCGCCGGTCTTGCGCTGACGTTCATGTTCCGCCGCTCCGCCCGAGCCCAGCAGGAAGCCACTGGTGATGCGCCAAGCTACGCTTGGAAGGCGCTGGCGGTGCTGGTTGCCGCCCCCGCCGCCGTGTTTGTGCTGACAGGCGCGCCGCTCAGTTGGGAAGTACCGACCCTTAAAGGGTTCAATTATCAAGGCGGGTGGGCCGTTCCGCCCCCCTTCCTGGCGCTTTTGATCGCGCTGACGGTTTATACGTCCGCTTTCATCGCTGAAATTGTTCGTGCTGGTATCCAGTCGGTCGGCAAGGGGCAGACGGAAGCCGCTCTGTCGCTTGGCCTGCCGCGCAGCCGCACGCTCAAGCTGGTTGTCATCCCGCAGGCAATGCGGGCGATTATTCCGCCGCTGATCAGCCAATATCTGAACATCGTCAAGAACTCGTCCCTGGCCGTTGCTATTGCCTATCCAGATTTGGTCGGGCTTTGGATGCAGACCTCGCTGAACCAGGCAGGCCGCGCCATTGAAATCGTGGCAACGACGATGCTGTTCTACATGGTGGTGAGTTTGTCGATTTCAGGCTTGCTGAATATCTATAACCGCCGCGTCCAGTTGCAGGAGCGCTAAGCGATGAGCGACATGCACTCCGAAACTGATATGGCAAAAGCTGGCGTCACGAAAGACGCCGAGCCGTTTAACCCGAAACCAGCCCGCTTGCCGCCGGGCTTGTCCGTCGGCCCGCTCGCGTGGATGAAGCAGAACCTGTTTGCCACGTGGCTAGATACCATCATCACGATTATCTGCGCCGTTATCATCTTTATGTTGGTTCGGCATTTGGTGACTTGGGGCATCCTTGATTCTGTCTGGGATGCCGCCAACCGTCGTGAATGCATGAACAAAAGCCCGGAAGGCGCTTGTTGGGCGGGGCCGCGGCTCTGGTTCCATCAGTTCATCTACGGCCTCTATAACGTCGACGAACGTTGGCGCGTGAATATTGGATTTTTCGTGTTGGTCGCGTGGATGGTCCCGCTATTCCTGTCCCGTGTGACGGTGAAACTGCCAACGGCGGCTGGGCTGGTGCTGACCTACCCGCTGTTTACGTCCTACCTGTTCTATGGCGGCGAAAAAGGCATGCTCTGGACCATTGTCAGCGCGCTTGGTATCGCCTGCTTCATCTGGGCCATGATCAATCTGCTGCTGGAGCTGTTTGCTGGGAAACCCCTTGGCAAGCTGCTGGAACAGAAGTTCGGTATGATCAGCCTAAAGTCCCGCATGTTGCTGTTGCTAGCGCTTTGGGCGGCCGTATCGATTGTATGGTCTGGCGTTGAGCTTGAGGTTGTCCGCACCGTGCGTTGGGGTGGGTTGTTTGTGACGCTGGTGGTCGCTGGCATTGGCATCACGTTCGCTTTGCCTGCCGGCATCGTGCTGGCGCTGGGGCGGCGGTCCAAACTGCCGCTGATCCGTATCGTCTGCGTGGTCTTCATTGAGGTCTTCCGGTCTGTCCCGCTGATCACGGTGCTGTTCATGGCGACGACCATGGTGCCGTTGTTCCTGCCAGAAGGTGTGACCTTCGATAAGCTTCTACGTGCGATCATTGCGGTCTGCCTGTTTGCGGCGGCCTATATGGCGGAAGTGGTGCGTGGCGGACTGCAATCAATCCCGCGCGGCCAGTATGAAGCGGCGGCCGCTATGGGCTTGGGCTATTGGCGCACGACCGGCCTCATCATCATGCCGCAAGCCTTGAAGCTGATGATCCCGAACATCCTCTCCAACTTCATCGGTCTATTCAAAGATACGACGCTGGTGGCGATTATTGGACTGTTTGATCTGCTCGGCATGGTCCAGGCCATGTCTGAGGCGACCGACTGGATTGGCCTTGTCGATGAGCCGTATTTGTTTGCGGCGCTGGTCTACTTTATCGGCTGCTTCGCGATGTCTCGTTACGCAAGGCATCTTGAAAACAAGCTCTCGACGGAGCACCGTTAGCGCGCACCTCCGCCTCAGAAAGCGCAGTCTCGCCTCTCCCATATTCTGGGGGAAGGCGGGACCGCGTGAGCTTTTTTCTAAACTGGAACCAAATCTATGAGCGCTAACGACCTTTCGCCTGCTGCGATTGACCGGATTTTTAACGTGATTGCCAAGGGACCATTCGGCGAGCATGTCGGCCTAAGCGTTGACCATGTAGAGGTTGATAAGGTCATTGTCCGCATGGCGGCGAGCACAGAGGTCATGAATGGCCTGAATATCATCCATGGCGGTGCTACAGCAGCGCTGCTGGACACGGCGGCGACCTGTGCCGCATGGGCGACGCCCGATGCTAAACCCACAACGCGCGGCACGACCGTATCGCTGACGATCAACTACATCGGCCCTGGGCATCAGGAGGACCTGATTGCAGAAGGGACCGTCGTATCGCGCGGCGGGGTTCTAACGATCGTAGATGCTGTCGCGAGAGATGCTTCTGGCCGCCTCGTCGCTAAATGTCAGGCTACCTACAAACTTGATTTAGCCCGTGACCGGCGACTAGCCGCGCAAGACTAGAGCAGCTTCACCCGCCCATTTTGAGGAAGCGCTCGCGACGGCGTTGCCGCAGCGCTGGGCCATCCAAGCCATCGCGTTCGACATCTGCCAGGGCATCCGCCATGGCATCGCCTAAGCTATCGATGGCTTCCATCGGGGCGCGGTGGGCACCGCCAATAGGCTCCTTCACGACGATATCTGCGACGCCAAGGCGTTGCAGGTCGGCTGCGGTTAGCTTTAGTGCTTCTGCGGCATCAGGCGCGTGCTCTGCTGAACGCCACAGGATGGACGCGCAGCCTTCGGGCGAGATTACAGAATAAACTGAATGCTCGAACATCAGGACTTTGTCGGCTGCTGCAATCGCAACTGCACCACCGGATCCGCCTTCGCCGAGGACGGAGGCAATAAACGGCGTTTCTAGTTCCATGCCGCGCTGCAGACAGCTCGCGATTGCTTCTGCTTGGCCGCGCTCTTCAGCTTCAATGCCAGGATAGGCGCCAGGTGTGTCAACGAAGCTCATCACCGGCAGCTTAAACCGATCAGCCAATCGCATAAGCCGCATAGCTTTGCGGTAGCCTTCTGGGTGCGCCATGCCGAAATTACGTTTGAGGCGGCTGGCAGTATCGCCGCCTTTTTCCTGGCCGATAACCACAACGCTCCGCCCGCGAAAGCGCCCAATGCCGCCGATGACAGCTTGGTCCTCGCCATACAGCCGATCGCCAGCAAGCGGCGTGAAATCCCGGAAAAGCCTTGCGATCACGTCAAGCGCCCGTGGGCGGTTTGGATGGCGCGCCACTTGCACCCGCTGCCACGGGGTGAGCTTCGTATATATCTGCTCCAGGCTGCGCTGCATACGCGCCTCAAGCTTCTGCGTTTCTTCGGTGATGTCCATGCCGTCGGTTTCCGCCAACTGGCGAAGGTCCTCGACCTTGGCTTCAAGCTCTAGGATCGGCTTTTCGAAGTCGAGGGGGGTCAACATGGGTGCGAAAGGCTCCGTTCCGGGCAGTCAGGCCTGATATAGCCGAAGGGCGCTAGCGGCGAAAGGCGGTTCTACGCCGTTTCCCCAGCTTTTGCCTGCATAACAACTTGCATATGGGGATAGGGAATGGTGATGCTAGCCTTATCAAAGGCTTCTTTGACGTTCCGGGTAAGATCAGTTTTCAGCCCAAAGAAGTCACTAGAGTTACACCAAACACGGGTCGTGATATCGACGGAGCTGTTATTGAGCGTTGTGACAGCCATGAACAGTGCCGGTTCGGCCAAGCCCCGAGCATCCGCCTGCACGACTTCGCGGATCACATCCATCGCTTTGCCAATGTCATCGTCATAGGAAATCCCGAATACCAAATCCACGCGTCGGGTTGGGTAACGGCTGAAGTTCTTAACCGCCGAGCCCCACATTTTGCTGTTTGGTATCGTGATCTGCAGATTGTCCGGCGTCGCCATTTCGGTGATGAATAGGTTGACCTCTTTGATCGTTCCGGTTTGACCGCCCGCTTCAACAAATTCCCCGACACGGAAGGGGCGGAAGATCATCAGCATGACGCCTGCTGCTAGGTCCTGCAGCGTGCCTTGCAGCGCCAAACCAATCGCGAGTGAGGCTGCACCCAATACGGCGACCAAACTGGTCGTCTTGACGCCAAACATCTCCAATACGGCGATGATGGTGACCGCGAGGATCAGGTATTTCATCAAGCTGCGGAAGAACAACCGCAGCGTTTCGTCGATCCGCCCGGTCCGGGCGAGCACCCGTGCGAAGCCGTTGGCAATGATACTGGAAAGCGTCCAGCCGATAATCAGAACCAGGATCGCGCCGACCATCGGCACGCCATAGGTTTCCGCTATGACCAACATTTGGTCTGTTGAAAGCCAATCAGGCATGGGGACATCCTCTCAAATCAATTCGTTCGCCAGAACCTAACGGCGCGTCGGGCAAAAAAGAAGGCGCCGCCCGCACTTGGGGTTGCGGACGGCGCCTTCTCTATTTGTGGAGACCCACCGCACGCTTGGGGGTTCGTTTGGCAGGCCTCCCGTCGATAGACCAAGGTCAACCGACATATTTCTAATGAGCAAGACTGGCGCCAGGGCAAAAACCGTCTGAATCGGTGGGATTCGTCGCATATTGAAACGTGCTTATGCCTTTTGCCCCTTATGCATGGCGCACAAGTCCCATAAAAGGACACGCAGCGCTTCTGGGGGCCTTAATAAAGGTTGGCGTGGGCGGTAATCACAAAAAGGGGGGTATGACCCTATGCTTAAAGAGTTCAAAGAGTTCGCTATGCGCGGCAATGTTATCGACCTTGCGGTCGGTGTGATCATTGGTGCGGCCTTCGGTAAAATCGTCACCTCGCTGGTGAACGATATCATGATGCCGCCAATCGGCGTGCTGCTGGGCGGTGTTGATTTTACCGAAATGTTCCTGAATCTGTCAGACGGCGATTATGCGTCCCTGGCGGCTGCAAAAGAAGCAGGTGCTGCAACGATTAACTACGGCGTCTTCGTCAACACGGTGATCAATTTCCTGATCGTCGCTTTCGCGATCTTCATGGTCATCAAACAGATGAACAAGCTGAAAAAGAAAGAGGAAGCTGCACCGGAAGCGCCAAAAGCGCCGCCACGCGAAGAAGTGCTGCTGGAAGAAATTCGCGATTTGCTGAAGACGAAAAGCTAAACGCGATCTGCTATAGTCCCATTGCACGCCCGCCCGATTGGGGGATCGGGTGGGCGGCGATGGGGCCATAGCAAATTCAGGGACTGCGTCTTTTATGGTTGATATAGACGCGGTTTCTGTGGCGTGCGGCGCTTGCATTGGCACCGTCCAATGAGCGCGCCACGCTGGTATGCACCGAATACAGTTGCCGCAGCGCCACCAATTGTAGCGCCAGTTGAGGTAGCTCCGATTGCGGATACGCCGGTTGATGATACACAGGTTGGGCCAGAACCGGTCACACAGCCTAATAATCTAAAAGCCATTTTATGGATGATCGGCGCCAGCGTTGCTTTCACGGCGCTTGTGGTCAGTGTGCGCGAATTATCGTCCAGCCTGCCGACAGCTGAAGTTCTGTTTTTCCGTGCTGCGTTTTCGGTGAGCCTGCTGCTGCCATGGGCCTTCCGCGCTGGTTGGCATGGCGTGTTGAGTAAACGACCGCTTGCCCATACTGGCCGCTGCCTTTCCACGTTCACAGCGATGATGCTCTGGTTCCACGCGGTCGGCCTGACGACACTGGCCGATTCCGTCGCCATTCAATCCACATATCCGCTGTTTACAATCCTGCTGGCGATGCTGCTTTTGGGGGAACGGCCCGGCTGGTTCCGTTGGGCTGCGACCATGGTCGGCTTCGCAGGAATGCTGATCATCGTGCGGCCCGGCTTTATTGAAATCGGCCCGGCGACACTGATGCTGCTGGGCGCGTCCGTGTTCTATGCGATCTCCAACACGTTCGTGAAATATATGTCGGATACAGAACCGGCGAACCGGATGGTGTTTATTCAGAATGCCAGCCTGGCCCTGCTGTCCGTAGTGCCGGCTGTCTATTATTGGGTCACACCTTCGATGGCGAACATTCCCTGGATCGTCCTGCTGGTAATCTCAGGCTTGGCTGCCCATATGTGCATCACTCGCGCGTTGGCGGCGGGGGAGGCGAGCGTCGTCATGCCGTTTGATTACCTGCGCCTGCCATTCGCCGCTGTATTGGGCTTCCTGTTGTATTTGGAGGTCCCAGACGCGCCGACAATCATTGGCGGCATTGTGATTTTCATTGCGGTTAGTGCGATTGCGACGTCGGAACGGAAGGGGCGAAGGTAACGTTTTGGAACTGCATGGCTCCAAAGTGCGTTGCTGCAGCATCGTTCGTCAAAAAAGGAATAAATTATGGAAATCGGCAGCGGCCTTCTTGGCCTTCTCTTATTGATTGCAGTTGTCTACGCGATTGTAAAAATACTGGGTAGTGGCGCGTCTACGGGCGCCAAATTTCTATGGGTTCTGATTATCCTGGTTCTGCCAGTGATCGGCTTCATCCTGTGGCTGCTGATGGGGCCGGGCGGTAAATCGTCCAACGCCATATAAAGCAAGGGGGGCGCGGGATTGAGCAAACAGACATCCAGTCTCGACACGCTGGAATTCTGGCTCGACCGCGCCTTTCGCATTCCTGGCACGAATATCCGGTTTGGGTTGGATGCACTGATCGGCCTGATTCCTGGTGTCGGTGACATGGCGACTGGGGCAATCTCTTTAGCGTTCGTCCTCGCTGCCATGCGTCAGGGTGCGCCGTTCAGTCTCATTTTGCGGATGTGCTGGAACATTCTCGTCGACTTGGTTCTGGGCGCAATACCAATAGTCGGGGATATTTTCGACGTTGCCCATAGAGCCAACACGAAGAACTTGCGCCTGTTGCGGGCGTTCAGAGATCAGCAAAAAGCTGCACTTTAGCGGTCGTGCTTGGCGCGCCATTCTGCGAATAGGTCCAGGTTAGCCGGGTCTGTCGGTGGATATAGCCCCGTGATCTTGGCACCGCCTTGAACACGTTCTGTCACGAAATCCTCATAGGCGGTCATTTCAACCGCTTCATCAGCAATTTCATCTGCCAGATGCGCTGGCATCACAACCACGCCCTCACCATCGCCAACGATGATATCGCCTGGAAATACCGGCGCGTCGCCGCAGCTGATGGGTACGTTCAGGTCAATCGCTTGGTGGCGCGTTAGGTTGGTCGGGGCAGACGGGCGGGCGTGGTAGGCGTGAATTTTCATGGCACCAATTTCAGGGCTATCCCGGAACCCACCATCCGATACAACGCCTTCAACGCCGCGCACCATCAGCCGCGTCACCAGAATGCCCCCAGCCGAAGCCGCACTCGCGTCCTTCCGGCTGTCGATCACCATCACATGGCCTTCAGGACATTCCTCAACGCCTTTGCGCTGTGGATGCGCCGGGTCCCGAAACACCTCCAGCCCATTCAAATCTTCCCGCGCCGGGATATAGCGCAGCGTATAAGCAGGCCCCACCATAGCCTCAGCCTTACCCGCACCAACGGGCGTCACGCCCTGGATCATCTGATTCCGAAAACCGCGCTTATAGAGAGCGGTCGTGATGGTGGCGGTAGACGTAGTGCGAAGTTTCGCACGTGTTTCAGATTTTATCTTTGGCTCCGGCAAGAATTCGATATGCATACAGAATATTAGCATAGCACCCGGCGGCTGAACTGGCTCGTTTGATGGAGTATGTGCCAAGCCAATAGCGCGTCAGAAGCTTTTAGGTTCTGAACCGGGATTTTGAGCCGCTAAACGCTTTCGATTGCCATCAAATCTCACAAGGGTTCAAAAATGACATGAAAAGCGTCCGACATTTGACGGGTTGAGAAACGTCGCAGAACCTGGTGAGTTTTGAAATGGGGTTTTGATGCGTTGAAAGCCCCAGATGTCCGTCAGTCGGCTAGGAGGGTCAATAACGACCGATACCGGTGAAAAACTATCGTTTGGCTGTCCGGTTGCCGTCACGCACATGCCCA
>CAJXVF010000007.1 GCA_913060845.1 uncultured Alphaproteobacteria bacterium
GATCTACACCTCTCTATTCGTCGGCAGCGTCAGATGTGTATAAGAGACAGGGCTCATGGTGCGTTACGCGCCAACCGGCAGAATGGCACCTTTGGGGATACTAAATCCACGCAGGAAGGCGTCCGCGTCTGTCATAGCTTTTCCGGGACGCTGAACCATTGTCAGTCGGAGCGCGCCCTCGCCGCAAGCGATCAACAGGCGGTCATCAAGGACAGTGCCGGCAGCACCAGTCGCAGCTTCCACAGATGCCGCGCCAGTTTTGATCGTTGCCGCTTCAAAGTGAAACCAGGCGCGAGGTTGCGGTGAGAGCGCGCGGATAGTGCGCTCCAAATCAACCGCTGGCCGCCGCCAGTCGAGCAAACCATCGGCGCGGGCCAGCTTATTGGCATAGGTGACGCCGTCCCCGGGCTGAATGACCGGCTTCAGAGCGCCAGTATCCAATCCGGCGAGTGTCGGCACGATCAGTCGCGCGCCGATATCGGAAAGCGCGTCATGCAGGTCACCGCCTGTCGTGTTGGATGTGATGGGTGTTCGTTCGGTCATCAGCATGGGGCCAGTGTCGAGGCCAACGTCCATTTGCATGGTGACGACGCCCGCTTCTGCATCACCAGCCATGATCGCCCGCTGGATCGGCGCAGCGCCCCGCCAGCGTGGCAGTAAGGAGGCATGAATGTTGACGCATCCAAGCCTGGGCGCGGCCAGAATGGGTTCCGGCAAGATCAGCCCATAGGCGACAACCACGGCAGCGTCGAGATTGAGCGCTGTAAACGCCGCCTGCGCTTCCGCATTTCGCAGGGATTTCGGCGTCCGAACTTCTATGCCTTTGGTTTCAGCAAACGCATGCACCGGTGATGGCTTTAGTTTTTGCCCCCGGCCAGATGGGCGCGGTGGTTGGCTGTAGACGGCCGCTACGTCATGCCCAGCATCCAACAGTGCTGCGAGCGCAGGGACGGAGAAATCCGGCGTGCCCATAAAAGCGAGGCGGAGCGGGCTCATCAGATCAGCCTTTGACCGGGCGATTGCGCGCCTCTCCGGCTTTCAGCTTTTTCATTTTGGACAACGCCATGTTGCGCTTTAACAGCGAGATGTGGTCGATGAATAGCACGCCGTCTAGATGGTCTATCTCATGCTGCAGGCAGCGCGCAAGCAGGCCGTCCGCTTCAACTTCCTGTGCGGCGCCTGTCTCATCCAGATATTTGACTCGCACCTGTTCGGGCCGTCTTACATCGTAATACACATCTGGAATCGAAAGGCAGCCCTCGTTCATGATGCATTTTGCGTCAGACACCCAGAGGATTTCTGGGTTGACGATTTGCATGGGTTCCGGCGGGTCATCCTCACGGGCAACATCGATCACGATCAAGCGCCGCTCGTCACCAACTTGGGGTGCGGCGAGGCCGATGCCGGGCGCGTCATACATCGTCGCCAGCATATCGGCGAGCTTAGCCCGGACGCTGTCATTGACGGCATCCACGGGTTTGCAGCGGAATTTCAGGCGCCGGTCGGGCGCGATTACAATTGGCAGTACGCTCATTGGCTTCTAACGGATCGCCTTCCAGTAGCTATCTTTGACCGAGATTTTGCCATCCCGGAACGAATAAATGTCGATGCCGCGCACGTCGATTTCCTCACCAGAGGTATAGCGACCGGTTGCACGAAAGCGCCCCACTATGTGGTCATCGCCGAATAGCACTTCGGTTTCGGAAAACTTCATGGTTTCAATAGCCTCAGCGCGCTCAGCCAAAGCTTTGCGGGTCGCCTCAAGGCCTTTGATGACCGCACCTTCGGGTGCCTCTGGGCCTTCATGCATGCGCCATTCAAAATCATCAGTGACTTGGGCCAGAATGCCGTCAGCGTCGCCTTTGTTGAAGGCTTTGCCGAAGGCTTTCAGCACGTCCATCGCTTGCTTGCGGTCAATCGCCGTCATTCGTCCGTTCCTTAAGTGCAACAGTCCTGTTTTGGAATGCTGTAAGGACGCAGTCAACCGGGGCGCTACCGCTCGTTCCGACGATATGCAAAAATATCTCGATACAAAGATTGCTGCATGAAGGATTGATTCAATGGCTGGACCGCTGGACGGCGTAAAAATACTTGATCTGACGACGGTTGGCTTCGGCCCCTATGCCGGTCAAATCCTCGGCGATTATGGCGCTGAGATGATCAAGATCGAGTCCCATGAAGGGGATATCACCCGCGGCATCTCACCGTTTAAGAACCCAGGCATGGGCCATTTTTATCTGATGGCGAACCGCAATAAGCGCTCCATCGTGCTGGACCTTAAAAAGCCTGAAGGTCGCGATGCGATGTTGAAACTGGCTGAAAGCGCTGACGCGGTGCTGACCTCCGTGCGCCCAGCCGCGATGGAACGCCTGGGCTTGGGCTACAACGATTTCACCGCGGTCAATCCCAAGATCATCTATGTCGCACTGGTCGGTTTTGGTCAGGATGGACCATATGCAAAGCGTCCAGCTTACGATGATGTGATCCAGGGTTTGTCGGGCATGGCGGACATGCAAGGCGGGCGAAGCGGCGAGCCAGCGTTCATCAAGGCGTCCGTCTGCGACAAGATTTGCTCCCAATTCGCTGTGCACGCCATGACGGCGGCGCTGTTTAGCCGTGAACGCACGGGCGAGGGGCAATTGGTCGAAGTACCGATGCTGGAATCCATGGTTGGATTTAACTTGGTGGAGCATCAATCTGGCCAGACATTTGATCCCCCACTTGGCCCCGTTGGCTACGAACGCGCCATGGTGGAGTATCGCAGGCCCTATGCCACGGCGGACGGGTTTGTTTGCGTATTGCCATACAATACCAAGCAATGGCGCGCATTTTTTGAGATGATGGAACGCCCGGATATGATCGAGGATCCGCGCGTCAATGATGGCAAAACTCGCAGTGAAAAGATCGGCGAGCTATACGAAATGGTCGCGCAAAGCGTCCGTGACTGGCCAACAGAGCCGCTGCTAGCCGCATTGCAAGCGGCGGATATTCCCCATGGCAAAGCGACGCCGCTTGGTGAACTCGCTAGCGACCCGCATTTGGACGCTGTCGGAATGTTCGAACACTATGACCACCCGACAGAGGGCCGCATCCGTCTGGTTCGTCCAGGCGTCAAGTTTGAGAAAACGCCTGCAGGTATCCGCACGCTGCCGGTCGCGCTTGGTGCGGACGGTGAGGCAGTGCTGCGCGAGGCTGGATACAGCCCAAGCGATATCGCCCGCATGATCGATGATGGCGTCACCGTCGCGGCTGCACCTGCAGAAACGCGGTCGGCAGCGGAGTAGCAGTTATGGCGCGACTGTCTCGTAGTGATCTAACTGGCAAGGCGCAATCTGTACTTGGCGTCATGGACCCTGCCGCACTTGGCAAGACATTGATGCATGAACACCTGATCTGGGACATACGCCCACCTGCACTTGCAGCGGCGATGGACCAGGGGCCAGCGATCACGCTCTGCAATTGCTGGCAGATGACGTATGGCCGGGTCAAAGTTCCGCGCAATCTGGTATCACGCTCTACAGAGCTCGCGATCAGTGAAGTGAAAGAGATGGTCGCTGTTGGCGGGGAGACGGTGGTTGAACTGTCATCGGGCGGTTTGAAGCCAGAACCTGCGGAGTTGTCAAAAGTTGCAAAGGCGACAGGTGCTAACATCGTCATGGGCTGCGGCCATTATGTTGAGGATTACCAAGACGCCGAAAACCAGAACCGCAGCGCGGATGATTTCGCGGCGGAGATGGTGGACCAAATATTTGAGGGTGCCTGGGGCAGTAATGTCCGCGCTGGGATGATTGGTGAGATTGGCTGCCAGTCTCCCTGGACCGAGCTTGAACGCCGGGTCATGCGGGGTGCTATTACGGCGCAGGCGGAAACAGGTGCTGCGCTTAACGTGCATCCGGGGCGGGATCCTGATCAGCCACAAGAAGTGATGGATTTCGTGAAGGCGGAAGGTGGCATTCCTGAACGCACTATCATCAGCCATGTTGATCGTACAATCTTTGATCAGGAACGATTGTTTCGCTTAGCGGACACGGGCTGCATTATTGAGTTTGATCTATTCGGCCAGGAAAGCAGCTTTTATGCGCTGAATCCCTGTATCGACATGCCGAATGATGCAATCCGCCTTCGTCATATTCGGTCTTTGATTGAGCGTGGCCATCTGGATCAGATCGTGATCAGCCATGACATTTGCTACGTCTCGCGCCTTAAGTCTAAGGGGGGACATGGCTATGGGCATATATTTGAAAACGTCGTCCCATTCATGCGCCTCCGCGATTATACCGAGGCTGAAATAGACGCGATCATCGTCGATAATCCTAAGCGCCTGCTGACGTTCATCTAGACCATATTGGTCGGGACCCAGCAGCGGTATTTGGCAGTTTTAGCGGCGGCCTCCAGGTCGTATGGCATGATGAAGCCTTGCCGTTGTTCTGGCGCGCAATCCGCATTTTCCTGGGCGCGAGTTGACCAGGAGCGCAATGGGTCCTGGCTTTCTGCATCGACGGCATGGTCAAAATGCGAAACCCATAATTCGTTCTGGAGCGCCTGAACGCTTTCTCTGTCCCGCCAATGAACGGCGGTTTCTGTATCCCAACGCATGCTGCGGCCATTCAAATTGGCGGACCCAACAATTGCGTCCCTACTATCGAAGATCGAGACCTTGGCGTGGACGTAAACGATTGGCGCGCCTTGCAGCGTTGCGCGGTCTGGCAAAGCGTTCTCGTCAGCGCTTATTGGGCGTGGCTGCGCCAAACTGAAAACACCACAGCGATCTCCCCAGGCTTTCTGAATACGCCGTACCGCGCGAACTTGCAGCCATTCCCCTTGGCGTGCATCGGCACCGCGATTATCGTCAAATGCGACATCATCTGGCGCTGCTGGCACGACGATAATCAGCTGCGAAGCGGTGTTCCTAGATGCAGCGCGCACCAGTGCCTGAACAATTACTGGCGAGCGAAGGAATTGCGTCTCCAGATAGATCAGCCGCTCTGCTCCCAGAATGGCCTTAATAACCGCACGTTCGATTTCAATCACATCAGGACGCGGGCCGATGGCAAATGGCGAGCGGGAGCGGCGCGAGCGGGTGCGCAGAAATATGCCGTGATCAAGGCTAGGCGGAGAAAGCTGCGGCGCGTCGTCGAGGATTGGGGCGACAGGCCGGAGCATTTGTTCAAACGGCGCGCCCATCCGCGTTAACCGGGCGTTGAAGCGAGGCGTATTGGCGTTCCATTCCGCCTTAAGGTGCGCGCGGGCCTCCGCTGCAACATCACCTTCAACGGCGACGCTGACATCGTGCCAGGTTTCATTCGCGGGACGATCGTGGGCAGGCGTATCAGCCATCCGTTCCGCCAAGTCGATGCCGCCGATGATGGCGCGGGTTCCATCAAACACAGCCATCTTCTGGTGATAGGTCGCAGGCCATAGCCGGGCAGATGGAAAATTTTGGACTTTGAGCGCACGACCCTTGCGACGGAGATAGGCCCGGAGGCCCGGCTTGTGCGCTAGGTCCTGGTCATTGTCCCGCTCTGCCTTCTTGCGCACACGATGCAGGCGAAAGCGCAGCGCGGGCCAGAAGGCGATGCGGATGATTTTGCCAAGCTCACCCGGATGCAGGCCCGCGATCACGGACAGATTATCTCCAGCGCCCGCCGCATCTCCTGCTTTGACGAAACCTTCGAGGGCCGACCATGCCTGCGCGTGCAACGTGTTCGCGACGATGGGTTCGAAGTCCGTAAGTAAAATCCGCACGCGCACACCGTCTGCCGCACGGGCGGAGAGGAGTTCGCTCCATGTGCTGTATCCCGCCTCTAGTGCGCGAGGGCTCTGCAGTGGAAGGTCTGCCTCAAATAGCCGGAAGCCCATCAGAATTTCGTCGCGTGCATCCAGCGCCATCTCTTCGAGCGCAGGATTGGCAGCGGCGGCCGTCAGTAATGGTTTGAAGGATGCGGGCAAGGGCGCGCTTTCACAGGGCATGGGGGCGGGCTAGCTACAAATACAAGCTTTGGATGGGTCTTGTCGTTCCGGCTCGATCGGGATTCATTTCATGGGAGACAAACTCCGCAGAAAAGCTTCAAGGTCAAGCGCTTGCTGCGGTGAGAGATTGAGGGGGCGGAGGATCGCAGCGCCATCAATGTGCAGGCGCTCCTGATCCATCTTGGAATAGTGTTCCATGACTTCTGGCAGCGTTTTTAGCGTCCCATTGTGCATATAGGGCGCTGTTTCCTGAACGCCACGCAACGAGGGCACCTTGAATGATCCGAATGCCCGGCCTTGCAGTGCTACATGGCGGGACGGAATGGCGGCAGGGCTATCCTTGCCCGCTGGGTCATCAGAATATGCGCCAAGCCGCGTGAAGGCAGAGTCCTTGAAATACTGAATGCCCGCATAGCGCCCTTTGTCCACCTTGCCGGGCCCAGTGAAAAATGGAACGCCAATGTCATCAAACTCACCACTGGTGAAGCGTGGTCCCAGATGGCACAGGCTGCACCGACCTTCACCAATGAATAGCTTTAGCCCACGTTTGGCGCTGTCCGCGTATGTGGACGTTGCGGCAGTGTTGCCTGCCGCAAGGGCGTCTCGGAAGGCGTCGAATGGCGTTCGTTTGCTGATCAGCGTTTCCTGGTAGGCGGCAAGCGCTTTGCCAACCGCGACGAGTACTGGCTCGGTGCCCATTGCCTCCGCACTTTCCCCAAATGTCTGGGTGAAGGTGGCGGAGAGCGCTGTGTCCGTCGTAATCAGGCTCTGGACATGCTCGGCAGCGCTCGCCATTTCAGCAGCAGCGGTGATGGGACGGATACTGGCACCCCAAAGCGTGTCATTAGCACCGGCCCAACCGAACCAGCGACTGAAGCCGGCATCTAACAGGGAAGGCGTATTGCGGACACCTTTCGCAGCACCGACGGCGACCGGGAGACCATCGGCAAAGGCTTGCTCGGGCTGATGGCAGCTTGCGCAAGCGACGCGGCCTGATGGCGATAGCCTAGGATCATTGAACAACAGCAGACCAAGACGGATTGCCTTTTCGTCACCAGATACGCGGTTGCTGGCGTCAGTGCTTGGTGGGGGCGGCCAGGGGCCAAAGCGGAGGATGGCTGCTCGTTCAGGTTCACTGAAGCTTACGGCTTGGGCGATGGCGGATGGAGCGTTGGCGCACGCGCCAATTAACGCGGCTGCCAGGACAAGCAATCGGATCACGGTTGCACATGTCCGTGAGCCAGCCGAACCGGGCCATTAGCGCCTGCTAACCGAAACTTGAACCGCCAATCGCCGGGCATATGCAGCAGAAAACCTTCGGCCACATAAGTGCCGGGTGCTGTGCTGATGACGGACGGTTTGTAGTTCATGCTATGGCGATGCGCAGGCATATCTGCGTCCACCAATATAGGGCCGGTATAGGCGGAGTTTGCTGGACCACAGGCCTGAATCATCATCTGAAATGGCTGGCCAACAGCCGGCAATGCTGGCGTGAGCGTATATGACAGCTGATAGTCACCCGCCGCCGCCATCGGCGCAGCAATTGGGCAATTGGCAGCGGCGAGTGTTGGCGCAGATAAGAGTGCTGCAACGCCTGTAATCAAGCCCGCCAGTCTCACCGTTTCAGCGCCCAATCCGCCAATGTGCGGGCATTTTGATGGCCGATCTTTGCTGCTACATCCGGCGGCAGGTCAGCCAGCCATGCTCGTGACCAATCGGCGTGATCCGCAACATAGAACCAGCGTTCGGGCGTAAAGGTATCCGTGCCAATCATGAAGCGGTCTGGGAAGGCCATAAAAGCTTTCCGCCATTCCGGATCAACCTTGCCGCCGCCGCCATGTTCGGAGCGAAATGCCAGGTCCGACCAGAGGTTTTTATGTTTGGCGAGCATTGCGGCCACGTCCTCTGGATCATCAAAGCCGGAATGCGCCCAGAGCACGCGGGCATCTGGATTCTGGGCGAAGATGCGGTCTACGGCCTCAGCATCCGAATGAGCGTGCAGGAAAATTCCGTACTGCTTGGCCAACTGGACAACGGGCTTCTCCGCATCCTCGCCATACACATGAAATTCGCCAATGCCCGCATAGCGGTTCTTGGCGAGCAGGTCCGCCACCATATCACCCACGGTCGGGTCGCTGTGCCAAGTACTGGTCTCCCCACGCCTCCGGTAGGGACGGAGCACCGGCACAATCAGGTCCGGTGCGGCCGCATATAGCTTCTGCGTGCCAAGATCACTGGAGCTTGAAACGAATGCTTGGGTCAGGCCGGCAGCCCGCAGTGCCTGTACGGCTTTTTCAGGCGGCAACATATCCCAGGGGTCATGGCTTTAATGGATGTGTGCGTCGATCAACGGCATATCGTCGGCAATAGCCGGAGCGCCTTGAAGCAGAAGGGCGCTGGCAGCCAGAAGTGCGATTTTGCGGGTCATCAAAATCTCCTAGAATTTGGGCAGGGTGGTCACATCGAGAACGCCGTCGGCGCGCATACGCCAACCGCTATGCTCGCCTGCCAATGCGGCGCTACGAACGTGATTATAGAGGGTCAGCCACGCGGGGTCTGCTTGAAACATCTGATAGCAGTGATGATGTAGACGTTCGCGAGTGGCTGGGTCCGTCGTCGACCGGGCTTGGTCGATCAACGTTTCAATCTCCGCATTCGCGTAGCCTTGGTGCCATGCTCCGCCGTTCCTGCTGTCGATTTTTTCAAAGAGCACACGGAAGGCGCTCATTGGGCTTGAATCAAACACGCACATATCGCCGATGCCCTTGGCGCGAACCATTTCTGCATAGGCAGTTCGGTCCTCGTGCAGCCTGACCGCCGCTGTGACACCAACAGCAGCCAGATGTTGGATAACGGCGGTGGTGAGCGCTTCAGCTTCATCCGGCAGGCTGGTTGGGCAATCAATTGTAATCGCGAGCCCATCGGCAAAGCCGACGGCGCCCAACAAGCGCCTCGCTTCATCCCGGTCATACATCGGCTGCGGTGCTGGATCAGCGCCGACATGGTTGGGGCTAAGGAAGCCCAACAGCGGTTGACCAGCACCACCAAGCACATCTCGAACCAGCGCGTCACGGTCTACGGCCAGCGCTATTGCACGTCGAACGCGGGCATCGGTGAGTGCGCCCTTGGCTGAATTCAGCAAATATATGATGGCCACAGGATCAAGGTAGTCGATATGCGTTGGCGCCTGACTGAGCCTCGTCGCAACATGGGCTTTGCCATTGGCGACTGCATTGGCACGTTCAGTTGGATCAGTCACGGTGCGCCAAATCAATTGAGCATTCGGGACGCTGCCGCCATACCAATTCGGGTTGGCGGACATAGCAATCTCGCCGTCGCTGATAGCATCCACCCGATAGGCACCGCTGCCTATCGGAGCCTCTAGAAAGCCAGGCGTATCCGCGAGTTCTGGCGGCAGGGCGTATGCGGAACAGAGGATGTCGAGCAGGTCTGCAATCGGTTCCTGCAGCGTGATCACGAATGTAAGCGCGCTTGAAGCCGCGACGGTCGCCCCACCGAGATACTGTCCCCATACCGCTGGCGCCCCCAGCGTCGCGCCTATATCCGGACGTTGCATGCGCTGGATCATCTTCACCATCACATTGGCATCAACCGGGTCCCCGTTGTGAAACGTGAGGCCGGGACGGAGGTGAAAGGTCCATGTCCGCGCGTCCGTGCTGATGTTCCATCGCTCCGCCAGAGCTGGCTGGAAGCGGCCCTCTATGTCGCGGCTGACAGGGGCGTCGAACACGGCTTCAAAAAGCGCCAACACATCAGCCCGATCCGTGCAGTCGTGCGGGTCTTGGAACGCGGATTGGCGTTGCAGGATGATGGTTGGGCCAGTGGGATTGGTCAAGACATGCAGTCCAGGCAATTGGCGATCCCAGCAATATAGGTCACTCTAACGCTCAAGACGATGTTGGGAGAATATGATGACGACGATTATGGGTGAAGGCGAACACCGGTACCGGGTGGATATGGAATGGGCGAAGCTGCCGGAGGGCTGGTCATTCCACGATGTGGCGGCGGTCGCGGTCGATAGCAAAGACCAAGTCTATGTGTTCAATCGCGGTCAGCACCCGATGATTATCTTTGATCGGGACGGCAACTTCCTGCGCGCTTGGGGGGAGGGACTGTTCAGTCGCCCCCATGGCCTGCATATCGCGGCGGACGATACGCTGTTCTGCACCGATGACGGCGACCACACGCTCCGCCAATGCACGCCCGATGGCAAGGTGCTGATGACAATCGGTATCCCAGGCAATCCATCAGACTATATGAGCGGTGAGCCGTTCCATCGCTGCACCCATTCTGCGCAATCGCCGGAGGGGGATATTTATGTGTCTGACGGGTATGGCAACGCTCGTGTCCACAAATATTCACCAGACGGCAAGCTGCTATTCTCCTGGGGGGAGCCGGGTACGGACCCGGGCCAGTTTAACATTCCCCATAATATTTGCTGCGACGCGGATGGCTGGGTTTACGTGGCTGATCGGGAGAATCACCGCGTCCAAGTATTCGACGGCAAAGGCCGGTACGAGACCCAATGGAACAACATGCACCGCCCCTGCGGTATCTGCATGAGCTGTGCCGGAGAAACGTTGTTTTATGTCGGTGAGCTCGGTCCCGGCATGAACGTGAACCGCAACATGCCGAATGTCGGCCCGCGTCTTTCCATCTTGAAAGGCGATGGCACGGCTTTAGCGCGCTTAGGCGCTCTGCCCGCAGGCGAAGGCCCAGCGCGCTTCCTCGCACCCCACGGTCTCGCAACGGACAGACATGGCGACATTTATGTCGGCGAGGTCTCCTTCACCAACCAACGCAATATGGGCGAAGAGCCGCCAGCGGACCTGCCCACACTCAGAAAGCTGGTGAAGGAAACGGCGTAATGCTCACCGCTGAGGAAAACGAAACGCTTGTTCGTGTCGGTCCCGATACGCCGATGGGCAATTGGATGCGGCTGTTCTGGATGCCGTTTTACCCAGCCGATCAGCTACCGCCGGATGGTCAGCCAAAGCGTATCAAATTGCTTGGCGAAGATTTGGTCGCCTTCCGGGATACAGAGGGCAAGGTTGGCCTCGTCGCCAATGCCTGCCCGCATCGAGGCGCGCCGCTCATGTTTGGACGGAATGAGGAATGCGGCCTGCGCTGCGTTTATCACGGCTGGAAATTCGATACAGCGGGCAACGTGCTTGACCTGCCAGCAGAGCCTGAAGGCAGCCGTTTGAAAGATCGCGTACGCCTGAAAGCCTATGCCTGCCAGGAGCGGAATGGCGTGCTCTGGACCTATCTCGGCGAAGACCAGAACAGCCCGCCGCCATTGCCAGAGCTTGAGTTCAATATGGTACCGGCAGAAAACGTCCATGTGTCCTTCCGGGTGCAGGAATGCAATTGGCTGCAAGCGCTGGAAGGGGAAATTGATTCAGCCCATGCGCCGATCCTCCATGGCCGGATTGACCAGAAGGGTGCCATCAACGATTGGGTGGCTGCGCAGGATCTTCGCCCAAAATTCAAATGCGTGAAGCAGCCATTCGGTGTCAGCATCGCGTCCCGGCGGCGGGTTGACGATGCGACGCGCTATTGGCGGGTCAATCAGTTCATGGCGCCGTTCTGGACATTGGTGCCACCGCAATCAAAGTTCCCAGAGCTCAGCGGCCATGCTTGGGTACCGATGGATGATGAACACACGCTCTGCCTGATGTTCTCCTACACGCCAAAACCATCAACCACGCCGTATGCTGATTTCTGGACCAAGTTCTCGCCCGATACCGGCTACGGCTTCGACTATGAAAGCCAGCAGACGGCCTGGTTCTCTGGCTTGCCTGGCTTATGGATTCAGGACGCAGCCTGCCAATCCGGCGTATCGCCCATTGTCGACCGCACCCAGGAAAACCTGTGCGTTTCTGATGCAGGCATCGCCGTCACGCGCCAGTTCTTGCTGGAAGGTGTTGCAGCATACCGCGACACCGGTACCAAACCCGTACCAGCCAAGGACCCAACCGCCAGCATGGTCCGCGCCATATCCATGACATTGCCTGCAGACGCCGACTGGCAGGAGGCCGGTGCTGAACCAATGACAGCACGGGTCGGAAAAGACTTTGGCTACACGCCCTAACGTATGTGACCCCATACTTGTTCAGATTTGCATAGGGTATAAACTGTCGCTCAAGCAACATTCCCGATGATCCCCAGGAGACCGCGCTCTTGTCCGCACCTAATGCCGTATCAATCGACCCCGCCACTGGCCTGAAGATGTTCAATACCCGCGCCAGCCTTGCGACTGACAGGATTCAGGGCAAAGGCTATTCGGTTATTGATGATGAAGCGCTGACAACGCTGCCGGAAGTGCCCCCGGGTGCTGCGTTCAATGCGGAAGAGCAGGCGAAGTATCGGGACTTCAAGGAAGCTCGGCGCGGGGCGGCTGAATATATCGGTCTTGAAGGCGAGTTCGCGAAATATCTGGAAGATGTGTATTCGGATGCGCCGGTTGAACGGGACCCACTAAGCGATGAATGCGAGATCGTCGTCGTTGGTGCCGGGTTCGCGGGGCTATTGCTTTGGTATCGGCTGAAGGGGGCCGGGTTCCAAGACGTGCGGTTCTGCGAAAAGGGCGGTGATGTCGGCGGCACCTGGTACTGGAACCGCTATCCCGGCATTGCGTGTGACGTAGAAAGCTACAGCTATCTGCCGCTGCTGGAGGAGATGGGCTACGTCCCGTCCATGAAGTTCGCATCTGGCTTCGAAATTCTGGAATACTGCCAAAACATGGCCAAGAAGTTCGGCTTCTATGACCGCTGCTTGTTCCACACCACCGTAGACCAAACCGTATGGGACGAAGACGCCGCCCGCTGGACGGTCGTTACGGACCGCGGCGATAAAATGCGCGCCCGCTATGTCATCCTGGCGAACGGGATTTTGACCACGCCGAAGCTCGCCAAGATTGACGGCATGGAGAAATTCCAGGGCGAGGCATTCCATACCTCCCGCTGGAACTACCATGTGGACCTGAAAGACAAGCGCATCGGCATTATTGGCACGGGTGCAACATCCGTGCAGGCCGTGCCAGAACTTGCCAAGATCGCGAAGGAGCTGCACGTATTCCAACGCACGCCATCGTCCATCGATGTGCGGGACCAGCGCGAGACGACGGATGAAGAGCGCAAGCAATGGGCCACCGAACCCGGCTGGGCCGTCGCCCGGCGTGAGCGTTTGGCGCTGATTTCAGCAGGGCGCACGGCGCTTAAAGGCAATGATGATTTCTTGGCCGGAAAGGTGGACGTCAACGCTGGCCGCAAGCAACACGCGACCGAAATCAGCCAGGATGAGTTGATCAAGAAGCAGCTCAACGCCAACTTCCGCATCATGGAGCAAATCCGCGCCCGCGTGGACGAGATTGTAGAGGATCCAAAAACGGCGGAGGCGCTGAAGCCATACTACCCCTACGGCTGCAAACGCCCGACCTTCCACGATGAATACCTACCCGCATTCAACAAGCCCAATGTGCATTTAATCGACACGGCACCCATGGGCGTGCAGGAAATCAATGAGCGCGGCGTTGTTCATAACGGCGTAGAATATCCCGTGGACGTGATGATTTACGCGACCGGCTTCCAGTGGATGGCGACCGCGTCCTTCAACATGATTACCGGGCGCGGCGGGCAAACCCTGCAGCAGAAATGGGCGGAAAAGGGCACCCGCACCTTCCTTGGCCTGCACAGCAACGGCTTCCCGAACCTGTTCATCATGTCTGGCCCGCAAGGTGGCGGCGGCCAGTTCAACTTCACCCGCACCATTGATATGCACGTGAAATACGCTGTCAGCATGCTGGAAATGCTGCGGGACAAGAAAGCCCGCACGCTGGACATCACCGAAGAATCCGAAACCGAATACGCCGCCCACTGCGCCGAAGCGGACATCCGCACATCGCCACTCCGCGATTGCATCAGCTATTACAACGGCGATGGCGCCGCGGCCCCCGGCACGCTCGCTTATTACGGCGGCCCCGTAAAATGGCACGAAATTCGTGAAAAAGCGCTGGAGACCATGGAGCCGTTCGTCCTGGAATAGGGCGAAGATTCAGCCTTCAGCTTGATTTGGCGTTACGGCAGCGCTTGGAGCAATAAAGCACGTCGTCCCAAACCTTCTCCCACTTCTTTCGCCAAGTGAACGGTCGCCCGCACGCTTTGCATATTTTCTGGGGAAGGTTTGGTTTTTGATGCATGGAGCCTCATTTATACCAAGCGCCGGCAAAAGGCAGGCCTTGACGATACGGCGGCACTTTAATCATCTGAGGTCATATCGATCAGAGTGGGAACCTACCGGAGCCTCTGCCAATGTCGAAGTCCATCGCTAAATTGCCGGGGGGGCATCGCTATCCGTGATGGGATTGGGGCGCGGTTGTTAGAGCTCGGGTTCAAGCGGGAGACTCCGCGCCGCTATGTCAAGGATGTCCGGCGTCAGGTCCTATGAGACAGATTGCGGGTATAATTTAGAGGAGGATTTTGGTCTCATCGCAGTGACGAAGGAACGAAGAT
>CAJXVF010000008.1 GCA_913060845.1 uncultured Alphaproteobacteria bacterium
CAGGGCGAAGGGGGCATCACTGAGGGCCTGCCAGAAAGCCGACGTGGCACAAGCGCATCCAAGTTCCGCGAAGGCGGCCTATTGATCGTTCGTGCTGGCGGGGGTGCGGGCATGTTCTCCGGCATTATTACCGGTTGGTCTGCATCTGGCGACCGAGGCAGCCTGCCCGTCACAAAGGCGATTGGAAACTAACTATTCCGCCGGTGCTACTTGGGCTTCATTCTCTGGCTTGACCCGGTGCGTGACCATGCGGCCATGCAAGTTCGTGACGATTCCACTGCCTGTCTTCAGGCAGAGAAACGGGAAAAATGCATGGATCAAACATGCGCAAGCACCGACGAACATTGGCACTGCAAACAACATCGCTTGGCCCATGTGCTCAAAGTAGCCCTCGCCTACGTCGGAAGGGTGATCGGTGAACGGGTTAGGCATAGCGCGTCTCCAGTGCTTTTTAAATTTCAGTAAACTATACGCACCCACTATGAAAAAACATTTCAAACTTCCCAGTAAAATGCCAATATCATAGAATATTATTCTCCCATATGGACTATTTTTAGATTATGGACAGCATTGATAAACGCATTCTGAGGCTAATCCAGCAGGACTCAACACTTTCTGTCGCTGCCATTGCTGAGCAAGTCGGCCTGTCGCAAACGCCATGCTGGAAGCGGATACAGAAGCTGGAACGATCTGGCGTCATCCAAAAACGCGTCGCCTTACTTGACGCAGACGCGTTGGGCCTGCCCGTCACCGTGTTTGTTTCTGTGCGCACTAATCGCCATGAACCAGATTGGCTGGAGAAGTTTGCCGAGGGCGTAAGCAGATTGCCGGAAATTGTCGAGGTCTACCGGATGAGCGGCGACATCGATTACCTCTTGAAGATCGTAGCCCCAGATATCGCCGGATATGACCGCATCTATCGGCGCCTAATCAGCATCGTCGAGATCTATGACGTTTCATCCGCCTTCGCTATGGAACGGATGAAAGTCACGACTGCCCTACCCCTAGATTACGTTGAAACAGTGGATTAACGCCGCCGGCCATTCTGTGCCAGGATACCGCTTCCAACACCAACTAAGCGGACAATCCCATGGCGCATGACTACACAATCTTTGACGGTCTCATCATCTCCAACTGGAGTCGCCCTGTTTTCGAGGAAATGAATGCTGGCGGCCTTGCCGGTGCCAACTGCACCTGCGCCGTGTGGGAAGGCTTCGAAGCGACCATGGGCAACATCGCCCGCTGGAAGCGCATGTTCAAAGACAACGCAGATCTGATCGTACAGGCCCGGTCCGCCCAGGATATCCGCAACGCCAAAGCTGCTGGCAAGACAGGCATTGCCCTTGGTTTCCAAAACAGTTGGCCGATTGAGGACGACCTGGACCGCGTGTGGCTATTCCATGATGTTGGCGTACGCACCATCCAGATGACCTACAACACGCAGAACTTGGCTGGTGCCGGGTGCTGGGAATCAACGGACCCAGGCCTATCTGATTACGGCAAGCGGCTGGTGGCGTTGCTGAATGAAGCGGGCATCCTGATTGATCTCTCCCATGTCGGCCCACAAACCTCCAAAGATGCAGCGGAGGTCTCCAAGCGGCCCGTCGCATATACCCACGTGGCACCAGCAGGGATGAAAGATCATCCACGCAATAAGCCGGACGATATGCTGAAACGCATCAGCGGCACGGGTGGATTTGTTGGGGTCGCCCTTTACGCGCCGTTCCTGCCTAAAGGCGATGATTCGGACTTGGATGATTGCCTGGACACGCTGGAATATGTGCTGAACCTTCTAGGGCCAGAACGGGTTGGCCTCGGCACTGATTTCACACAAGGCTATGGCGCAGACTTCTTTGAGTGGCTCCGGCGCGACAAAGGCACAGGCGCTGGTGTCGCGGGTCCAATGAAAGGCACCCGGCCTGCCAATCCAAAAGGGCTGGATGGTATGTCTGAATATCCAAACCTGATCCAAGCCATGCAACAGCGCGGATGGGATGACAGCCTGATCCGCAATGTTATGGGAGAAAACTGGTTGACCTTCCTAGATGACGCCTGGACCCCCGCATGACGCGCATCCTGACAACGCACGCTGGCAGCCTGCCACGCCCATTGGCGCTGACGGGCCTGTATGCGCGGAGTTCACAGGGCGGACACGTTGATCCGGTTGAATTGGCAGAGGCTGGCAAAGCTGCGCTGACGGGCATCCTTCAATCACAGGCAGATGCAGGTGTGGATATCGCCAATAATGGCGAGCAGCAGCGGGAAGCGTTCTTTCTCTACCTTCGCCATCGCCTGTCCGGGATTGGTGGGCGGTGGGAGCGAAAGCCGCAAGCGGATGTTGCAGCATATCCAGACTTCCAGGCGGCGATGGCGGCGGCCAATGCGGAGAAGACCGCCGTATCCAACTTCCAGCCGCCCAAAACCATTGGCCCCATCGCCCATGAACACCCAGAGGCTTGCGTGGAAGAGTGCGCGGATTTCGCTTCGGCATTGAAGACCGGCGGCCATCAATTTGCGGCGACATTCCTAACCGCCCCCTCCCCGGGCATCGTCGCTGCGGCGCTCAAGAATGAGCATTATGACAGCGAGGAAGCCTATCTGGACGCGCTCGCAGCCGCACTCCGCGTTGAATATGAAACCATTCTACGCAATGGCCACATGCTCCAACTCGACTGCCCGGAACTTGGGCTTGAAGGACATGTGACCTATGCGGGCCAACCGGCAGCGCATCTGAAATTCGTGGAGCGCGCGATTACCGCCATCGCGAAGGGCATTGATGGCCTACCGAAAGAGCGCATTCGTTTGCATCTATGCTGGGGTAATTATGAAGCGCCCCATGACCAAGATACGGCGCTCGCAGACTTATGGCCGATTGTGAAGCAAGCGCCGGTTGGTGGCTTCGTGCTGCCATTCGCCAATCCCCGTCATGCTCATGAATGGCGCGTCCTGAAAGCATCTCCACCAGCGCCCGATCAAACCATAACGGCGGGTGTCATCGATACGCTGACAAACTTTGTCGAGCATGAGGAAGTGGTCGCGGATAGGCTAGAATTGGTCGCCCGCGCCATTGATGATCCGGCGCGCATCACGGCCTGCACAGATTGCGGGTTCGATACATCTGCCGGAATGGGCCGCGTGGCACCGAGCGTCGTCTGGGCGAAGCTTCGGGCGATGGCGACAGGGGCTAAATTGGCGAGCGGGCGCTTAGGGCTGGACGCTTAAGCGCCCTTTTTCCAGCAGCCCACCATGTGATCGTCCACAAGGCCCATGGACTGCATGAACGCGTAGCAGATCGTTGGGCCGACGAAACGGAACCCCGCCTTCTTCAACCGCTTTGAGAGCGCTTCAGCGGCGGGCGTCTTGCCTGGCACATCCGCCATAGACTGCGGCTGGTTGATCAGCGTCTCGCCATCCACCGAGTCCCAGACGAACTTCGAAAATCCGCCCGGCTCCTCATCCATCATCTTCAGCCAGGCTTGGGCGTTGGAGATGGTGGATTCGATCTTCAGGCGATTGCGGACAATGCCGCTATCCGCCATCAAACGATCAATGTCAGCCTGATCAAACTGAGCGATCTTTATTGGATCAAAATTGGCGAAGGCCGCGCGGAAATTATCGCGTTTCCGCAGGATCGTGATCCAGGACAGGCCAGCCTGAAAACCTTCCAGGCAAAGCTTCTCGAACAGCACGCGATTATCCCACTGGATGACGCCCCACTCCTCATCGTGATAGCGCTGATATTCGGGATCATCGCCACACCAGCGGCAACGGTCCCGGCCATCAGGGCCTGTCAGCAATCCGCTCATGTGATCTACATCGAGCGTAGTTTCGGATCGAGCGCATCACGCAACGCATCACCGAAGAGGTTAAACGCGAAAACCGCAAGCGTAATCGCGAGGCCTGGGAAGATGGCAACCCAAGGTGCTGATTCGAAGAACTGCTCAGCGCCGCCACGAAGCATCAAACCCCACGCCGCTGTAGGTTCTTGAACGCCGAGGCCCAGATATGAGAGGGACGCTTCCAGCAGGATCGCCTGGCCGACGAAGCTTGTGACCATAATCAGATACGGCGCCATCACATTCGGCACCATGTGAACCAACACAATCCGGGTATGGCTGAAGCCAGAGGCACGCGCGGCATCCACATAAGGAATGTCACGCAGCGCCAGTGCGCTGGATCGCACAACGCGGGCGCATTTTGGGATGAACGGGATGGTGATCGCGATGATCACGTTCCACGTGCCAGAACCGAACACAGACACAATCGCAAGCGCCATGATGATCAGCGGGAACGCCATGAACACGTCCATGATCCGCTGGAAGATCAGGTCAAACCATCCGCCGAGATAGGCGCTGGTCACACCAAGCACCAGCCCGAGCGTGGCACCAACAAACGCTGAGATAAAGCCAATCTGCAACGCCGTACGGGAACCGTAGATGATGCGGGAGAAGATATCCCGGCCGAGTTCATCAGTGCCCAGTAGGTAAGTCAGGTTAGGGCCGATCAGCTGATCGGCGAAGTTCATATCGAGTGGATCTTGTGGTGCGACGACCTCTGCGAACAGAGCGACGAACAGCATGATCAGGATAAAAACGGCAGACCCAGCGCCAAGTGGCTGGCGGCGCGCCATACGGCGGACCTTCTGCATGAATGTGCGCTGCTTAGGTGCATCGGCAGTCGTGGTTGCGGTGTTCATTTGCAGGCCCCTAACTGTACCGAATGCGCGGATCGAGCCACGCATATATGAGATCAATGACGATGTTCATCATCACAAAGATGAACGCCACCAGCATCACCAGCGCTTGTGTAAGCGCGTAATCATGGTTGGTGACGCTATCCACGAAGAGCTTGCCAAGGCCATTCAGATTGAACACCTGCTCCGTCACGACCAAGCCGCCCATCAGGAACGCGAACTCAATGCCGATCACGGTGACAACGGGGAGCATGGAATTCTTAAGTGCATGGCGGTTCACCACCAGCTTCTCAATCACACCCTTCGCCCGTGCGGTGCGGATATAGTCCTCACGCAGCACTTCAAGCAGCGCCGAACGTGTCATGCGGGTTGCCACCGCTGAATAGCGATACCCAGTAGCAAGCGCCGGCCAAATTAGCTGCGTTAGATTGCCGATGGGATCTTCGAACGGCGACACATATTGGATCGGCGGGATCCACGCTTGGCCGAACCAATGCTGCGTCGTCCACAACAGTCCAAGCATGATGAGAATGCCGAGCCAGAAGGAAGGCATTGCGATACCAGCGATGGAGAAGCAGCGGACGACATAGTCGATCCACGTGTTCTGGCGAATAGCAGAGATCGTGCCGAGTGGGATGGCAATAATCACGCTAACGATTGTCGCCATGATCGCGACTTGTAGCGACAGCACGGCGCGGACGCCGATTTCTTCTGAGATGGCGCGGCCCGTCCACATGGACTCGCCAAAATCACCAACAAAGAATCCACCAAGCCAAGTGAAGAACTGGACATAGAGCGGTCGATTAAGACCCAGCTCGTCGCGGCAAATTTCAATCAGGCCGGCGTCAAATGACCCGCCTGTACCAGCATATCTAAGCGCACAAATGTCGCCTGGAATCATATGCATCAGCGTGAAGACGAGAATAGCGGCACCGACAAGCGTCGGCACCATCATCAACATGCGTTTGACCAGATACTTATGCATCGGTTTCTCTAACAAGATGGACCCTGGCGACATGCCGGGCCACATTACCTCAAGCTTTTAGAAAGATGGAACGCCCGCAGATCGCTAGTACGATCCACGGGCGCATCCTAGTCGTTAGACCTTAGGCGGCTTACTTGTCCGCGTCAGGGTCAAGCCATACCGTATCGAGCGCTTGGCCCAGGTAATGGCTTGGGCTGACTTTCCAGCCCTTGAAGTGGGAGCGATGGACAGTCGTCCGACGCCACCAAAGCGTGATCATCTGCGTCACTTGATCGTGGAGAACGTATTTCTCATAGGCGCGCATTTTGACCCGCTGTTTAGCCGGATCGGCTTCAAGCAGCATATCCTCGTAAAGCCCATCCAGCTTACGATCAACCACGCGGGAATAGTTGGCGGGGTTCACGTCGGACGAGAGATACTTGGATGTATCGATTGGTGGGTTGACGATGGACTGGCAGTTGAAGTCAATCGAAACGTCAAAATCACCGGATTCACGAAGCGTTGCGTAGAATGGGCCGGTTGGCTGAACCTTCTGTTCGAACTTCAAGCCAATCTGGCGCCACTGGTCAATCAACCAAACGCCAACAATCTTGTAAGGCTGATCAACGCCGCGGTTGTTGAAGATGTAGGTCTTGGACAGATCCATGCCAGCTTCTTCAAGCAGAGCACGGGCTTTAGCACGGGAGGCTTCAAGGTCTGCCCCGTAGCCATCCATCTGCTGCAGCTCTTCCTTCGTCGCAGCAAGGCTGTGATTCGGGTAGACGATGCCGCCAACTGTTTTAACAATGGCAATCTTGGACAGATACTGGGACCCGCCCCAACGGTCGACCGCGAGGGTCAGCGCACGACGAACGCGCACATCATCAAACGGCTTACGCGTGTGGTTCGGCGTAGCCAGCAGGACACAGTTCCAATCCGTTTCCTGCACAGTGGCTTTGTCGCCAAGTGCGCGAACCAGATCGTCACGGGTTTTAGGTGGGAAGCCACGGAACTGAGCGCTGGCGCGGTTGCCACGAAGCGCTTGAACCTGAATGGATTCCTTATTGGCAAAGATCGCGGTGATCTTGTCCAGATATGGAAGGCCCTTCAGATAGTAATCCGGGTTCTTTTCGCCGGTCATGAAAGCGCCCGGCTGATACTCTTTAAAGACGAACGGCCCGGAACCCAGGATGTTCTTCTCATACCAGCGCTGGTCAACGTCCAGCTTGGCTTTGGAGTAAACGAAGTTATAAGGAGCAGCCAGTGCCGGAATGAACGACGTCGAGGCATATTTCAGCTGGAATACGACCGTTGACGCGTCTGGCGTATCAACCGATTCTACCATCTTGTAGAAGCTCTTCCGGGCGCTGGAAACGCCTTTAGGTGGGAAGATGATCCGGTCGAAGGTGGCTTTTACGTCCGCAGATGTCAGCGGGGTGCCATCATGGAACTTAACGCCTTCATGGAGTTTGAAGGTGAAGGTCTTGCCGTCATTCGTGCCCTTGGGAACGTCGCCAACGCAGAGATCGCAGACAAAGTCTGCTGGATCAGCTGGGTTCTGCGGGTTGACCCGAAGCAGCGTGGAATAATACGGGCGCACCGGATGGATGACCGCATAGGTCGTCTCACGGTGAGCATCGAAGCTTGGCGGGCCTTTGGCCGGCACCACGTAGGTGAAGTGGCCGCCATATTTCGGCGTTTCGGCGATAGCTGCGCCAGTCGTGAGCATCATGCCCACTCCGACAACCGCCGCCGCATAGGCGCGGATTCCCTGCATCCTGAAATTCCTCCCTTGGGTAAAAACAACGGCTCGCCAAACTTCGCTAGCTAAACCGTACGCAAAGAACCGTAGCAACACGCTATGCTAAGTCAAACTGATTCCGATATTTTACCCGAGAAACCAGCTATTCCGCCTTCGGATACCAATAGGCCAGAAACTCGGCATAGGCTGCCGGCTCATCTGAACCTTCGACCTCAATCAGATGGGCCGTGGAGCAGAGCTTTTTGCCCTCGCCCTTATCTTCAACGCTTTTCAAAGTAATCCGGCTGCGCAAGCGGATGCCATCACCGATCGTGACTGGGCGGAGAATGCGGACTTTGTCGAGGCCGTAATTCAGATGGTAGTCGCCATCAGGCGGGTTCAGGCCCTTTTGTTCATTGAAGTAGGTCAGCAGGCTTACATAGAAAAAGCCATGCATGATGGTGTCGCCATAGGGGCTTTCAGCGCGAGACCGCTCCTGGTCGCAGTGCATCCAGGTCCGCCAACGGGTGACCTCGCCAAAGACGTTCACCTGCAATTGGTCAACACCAGTCCAATCCGTTAGGCCAAGTTCCTGGCCTACAAATTCCTCCGCATTTGCCAGCAGAATTTCAGATTGTGACATAGTCAAGGATCTCCGTTCGCTCGTTTCAAGCTGTCGCTTCTTTGGCAGCACCAGACGCTAGAAGTGCTGCAGCCTCGTCTGCAGTGAAGCCATTCTCGGCCAATATTGCCGCTGTATCGGACCCAATGACAGGTGCTTTCGCACGCTCCATGCCTGGCTCCAGCGCTGGCAGGCCCGGAATATTCAACAGCGTCGTTGGCTCCGGATATCCAGGCTGCGGTAGCTTGGCGAACAGGCCAGTCGCATTAGGATGGGGATGGTCAGCGAACTCAAGGTAATCATTGATCACCTCATTCATGAGGCCTTTTTCAGAGAACAACCCGTTCCATTCCGCTGTCGTTTTGCTTTTGAAGATGGGAATGATGCGCGCATTGATCAGGTCAATATCGGCGACCCGACCAGCGTTCGGTCGATATTTTTCTTCCGCCTTCCAATCGTCAAAACCAAAGGCATCACAGAATGTTAGCCAGTCCCGTTCTTGTAAAATAAGAACTTGCAGATACCCATCGGAACACCGGTATACGCCGCCCGGCGTTGAGCCTGGCGGCGGTTCTTGGCCTTCCTGAAGGGTGCTGGTCATCCGAACACCTTGGAGATGCGCAGCCCCTTGCATCAGTGAGATATCTAGGAATCGCGGGCTTGGATCATCGCGTTTTGCGTAGAGCGCCGCCGCTATAGCCTGATGCGCGAACATTGACGTCGTCATGTCGACAATAATCGGTTGCGTGCGGAGCGGCACACCATCTGCGCCACGATTGGCATGCATGAACCCGGTGAAAGCCTGCAGTACAGGGTCCATCGCCGGTTGGCGGCTAAGTGGGCCGGTCTGGCCATACCCCGAAATGGAGACATAAACCACGCTCGGCGCAATCTCCTTCACGACCTCATAGCCAAAGCCCAGCCGGTCAATCACGCCTGGACGGAAGCCTTCCAGAAAGACATCCGCATCTTTCAACACCCGCTTCAGCGCGGCTTTCGCTTCGTCTTGCTTGAGGTCCAGGCAGAGCGAGCGCTTGCCGATATTGCCGATAAGTGAGAACGCCGTGTGCTCGCCATAGCGTGGGCCGAGAATTCGCGTCCAGTCGCCCACCGGCGGTTCGACCTTAATGACATCCGCCCCCCACTGCGCCAGTAGCATTGCGCAATATGGCCCAGCGATCCCTTGTGAGAGATCGACGACTTTTATGCCCTCATAGGGTCGTTCGAAGCTCATGGATCATCCTTTTGTCAGGCCGTAGGTCTCAACCGAAATGCGGTCAAATATTTCCCGCTTGAGAACAGCGGCCGCACTTGGCGCGTCTCGGGCTGTGCTCAGCAATACAGCGAACTTGTCGTAAAGCAGCAGGAACCGGTCTAGGAAAAGCGCGGCGTCACGCACGGCAAATCGTTCGCCTGCGGTTTCTGCCACCAGCTTGTTGTCGGCGGCGATAGCAGCACGGATCGCCTCATCAAGCTGCGGTGTAGCAACATCCACCTGCAGCCCCCGCGCAGCGGCTGCACGCAGAGCGGCGTCCGCCATGTTCTGATAACCCCAGACCACACCAACGATGCCATCCGCCGTTGCAGTTAGCACCGCCCGGCGTTCATTTGGTGTGAGGGATTGCCAATATGCGGCAGAGCCCAAGAATGCAGCACCGCCCCGATAAGCGCCAAACGGTGCCTTCAGGGCATAGCGCGCGTTGCGCCATACATCTGGGTCGGACAGTTCCATCGGCGTTGCGATCGCAGCCGTAATCGCCCCCTTCGCCAGAAGGTCACCGGGGTCGCCATCTTCCTCATGCGCGCGGCCACCTAGTCGTTGGATCAATCGATCCCATGCGCTCCCAGGCGTCAGCGCAGAGAGGCTGCGGAACGCAACGACTGTATTCGCTGGCTCTTGCGACAGCATCACATAGCGGGCCGCACCATAAGCCCCCAGAAACACAACGCGCCTGCGGAAAAACGACTGCCTGCACGCGACGCAATCTAACGCCAGTAATTCGGTGGCAGCGGCAGCAGCGGCGAGTTCATCTTCACCGCCAGCAAGGCCAAGCTCTGCCAGTAACGCGGCATAGGGAAACGCTGTTGGGAATGCAGAAAGGGCTGCTGCACCGAAGGCGTAATCGTTGCGGCCAAGGGATTCGATTGCAGCCTGATCACTTGGCGGCGGGCCGTTCAAAAACAGGCTGAGCTTGGGCGCGCCTTTGGTCTTATCTAACCGCTCCCCGAAAGCCCGCCAGCCACTTTGGGCCAGCGGGTGATCTGGCCCGAAACCAATGTGCGCACGGGCTGGCTCGGCAGCGCGCGCCGGGCTGGACAGAACAATGAGCATGGCGGCAAGCAGGCAACAAAGCCAACCCATCACGCGCAACCCCGCCTCCTCCTTGCGGAAGAGGCGGCGCGCTTTAACGGTCGTCACGTTTTTCTGATTCAAAGCGAGCCTTACACTGGATCCCAGACAAAATAGTCCGCAGAGCGGTCATTCGCCAGGAAATGCGGCTTGAATGCAAGCATTGCGTGCTCATGAATTTTCTGTGGGGTCCAACCATCGCTGCGGTGGACGGTGCGGACAGGCCGGTTTTTACTCATCAGCATGATTTCATTGGAGCGGACGTAGAAAATTTGCCCCGTCACTTCGCTAGCAAGATCAGACAGGAGATACACCGTGGGTGCCGCGATCTTCTGCGGCGTCATGGCTTCCTGGCGCTTGCGGCGTGCTTCACCTTCTGGCCCCTTAATCGGGATCGTTTCAATCATGCGGGTGAATGCTGAAGGTGACACGATGTTTGAGCGAACACCAAAGCGCTGCATATCCAGTGCAATCGACTGCGATAGGCCAACAATGCCCAGCTTCGCCGCCGCATAGTTAGCTTGGCCCACATTGCCGACCAGGCCTGATGTGGAGGTAAAATGCACCATGGCGCCAGATTCTTGTTTGCGGAAATGTTCAGCCGCAGCGCGCGCCACATTGTAGTAGCCGTTCAGGTGAACGTTGATGACTGAATCCCAATCATCCTCTGTCATCTTGTGGAAGATGACGTCCCGCAGAATGCCCGCGACGTTTACTACGCCGTCGATCTGGCCGAATGTGTCGACCGCCTGCTGCACCATCTCCTGGGCATCATCCCACTTGGAGATATCGCCGCCGTTGACGACAGCTTCGCCGCCTTCAGCTTCAATGTCTGCAACAACCTGCTGCGCCGGGCCGATGTCAGCATCGCTTTTGCCGTCAACAGCTGCACCCAGATCGTTCACAACAACCTTCGCACCTTCGCGCGCCGCCAGCTTGGCGATTTCAGCGCCGATGCCACGGCCTGCGCCGTTTACCAGCACTACTTTGTCTTGAAGAACCCCGTCTGCCATGGGTCCAAATCCTCTTCTTATGCCTGAATTACTGCTTTATCCGAATTGAGCCTGATCCTTAGATCGGGTCCCAACAGAAGATGTCCGCGGAGCGATCATTGGGAACGAAGCTTGGCACAAGTGCTGGCATCCCTTCCTCATGGATCGAACGTGGCGTCCAGCCTTCTTCGCGATGAATGGAGCGGATGGGACGGTTCTGACCGAACAACACCTGCTCATTCATACGGCTGCCAAAGATCTGCGCCGTGACGCCCATCTCATTTGCCGCGTCGGACACCAGATAGACGCACATTGGCGCAATCTGCGCTGGCGTCATCTGCTTGATTTTGGCTAAACGTTCCTGCTGTTCCGGCGTGTTTGAAGGGATAGTCCCGATCATCCGGCTCCACGCGAACGGTGACATGCAATTAGAGCGTACGCCAAACCGAGCCATGTCCAGCGCAATGGATTTGGACAGTCCGATAATGCCGAGCTTTGCAGCCGCGTAGTTCGCCTGGCCAAAGTTGCCAATCAGCCCTGACGTTGAGGTGAAGTGCACCATCGAGCCAGATTCCTGGGCGCGGAAATGATCCGCCGCCGCCCGGCTGACATTGAACGTGCCTTTGAGATGCACCTGGATAACCGCATTCCAGTCGTCCTGGGTCATCTTGTGGAAAATTACGTCGCGCAGAATGCCAGCGACGTTGATCACGGCATCAATCTGGCCGAATTCATCAACCGCCTGCTGCACCATGCGCTTGGCAGCCTGGAAATCAGCGACGCTATCGCCATTCACAACAGCTTCGCCGCCATTGTTCTGAATATCAGCGACCACCTCTTGTGCAGGTGTAGAATCGGCGCCACCGCCGTCCACATTGCCGCCAAGATCGTTCACAACGACCTTCGCGCCTTCCGCCGCAGCCAGCTTGGCGACTTCCGCGCCAATACCGCGTCCTGCGCCGGTTACGAGGACAACTTTGCCCTCCAACATGCCATCAGCCATTTAAAACCCTTCCTCCGTAACTCTGATTCGGTTTATGGGCCGAAGCGTAAACCGTCATGAACGGGAATAGCAATCAGGCCGCCCAGCTCGACCGTGCCTGTACCGCCCAGCGCCCATCTTTGAAGGTCACAATATAAAGTGACTTGTAGCTGCCAATGGCCGATCCATCTTCGCGGAAGCGCGTAAACTGCACACGAAAATGAGCTTTGTCTGGTCCGTCGTCGATCAGCTCAACGTAATCCCAAGCTGTACGCGCCCAGTCGGTGGATTGGCCTTTGCGATCCCATACCAATGCATGGAAATCTTCCGGGCGCTCCATCACTGTCACTTTGCCGCTATGAAAGCGGACATGCGGAAAATGGTACCAGCGTGTACGAATGGCCTCAGCGTCTTCAGCATTGAATGCCGTCATGAAGCCATCGAGTGCGGCCCGAGCCGCCTCTTGGTCAGCAGCCGAAAGCGCGCTCAATCACCAGCCTCCGCAAGCTCCGTCTCTACGGCCAGGATCGGGCGGCCTTTGATGGATTTGGATGGCTGCCCATCAACGCCTACTGGAGTCTCGCCAACAAGCGTGATCCGATAAAGTTGGCGGTCAAAATCACTTTGGAAGATGTCGGATGGTGCGAGGTGAGATGTCGACCGATTATCCCAAATCGCCATGTCGCCAGCATTCCATTTGAAACGCACCGTGTATTCAGGGCGAACTGCATGCTCCCAAAGCATTTCAAGAATTTGCTGGCTCTCGCGCGGGTGCATGCCGACGATGGATTTCAGGAATGACGGGCTGACAAAAAGCTGCCGCTGCCCTGTCTCAGGATGAACGGTAACGAGCGGATGCTCCGTCTCTAACTCGCGGCGCTTCACACTATCATCGTACGCATTGTCTTTCGCCGCACCTGCGGGAGGTTGGAACCGGTGAATACCGCGCAGGCCATCCACAATGCCGCGCATGGTCTCTGACAGCCCTTCATAGGCCGCATTCAGGTTGGTCCAGAACGTGTCGCCGCCATAAGGCGGGATCGTGACACCGCGCAGGATGGAGGCTTTGGGCGGATTAATCGCTGCCGTGATATCCGTATGCCATCCAGTCCAAGCACGCTGCATGCGGGCCGCACTATGGGTCTGCGCCGTCCGGTGTTTCGCAACCGAATACACTTCAGGATAATCCTCGACATGGCCGAATACGGCATGCCCGATGGTCGGATCGCCAAGCGAACGCGCAAAGGCCACATGCTGAGCATGATCCAATGGCTGATCGCGGAAGAAAATCACCTTCCAGTCCAGAAACGCCTGATAAATCGCTTTTGCGTCTGCAGATGACAACGGCTGGCGGAGATCAACCCCACTGACTTCAGCCCCAATATGCAGCGTTGACGGTGTAATGGTGATGTTCGACATAGCGTCTCTCCTTCGACATTCCAGCAGCTTTCGGCCTTTCCGGCTCAGCGCTATGCTCGCAGTTTAAAGCAATGCCTGACAAGGAGCACATGATGCGGGGTCGCGACGTATTTCTGGAAAGCCTAAGGCTTCACGATGCAAAACGGATCTTCGGCAATCCCGGCACCACGGAAAGCCCGCTGCTAGATCATCTGGCAGACTACCCAGACATCGAATATGTCGTGGCATTATATGAGGCCGTCGCCGTTGGTGCTGCTAGCTTTTACGCGCAGTCCAGCGGGAAGACGGCTGTTGCGAACCTGCACGTCGCACCCGGCCTCGGGAATGCTGCGGGCATGATGTACAGCGCCATGCGGGCGAATGCGCCGGTGATCATCACTGCTGGTCAACAGGACACGCGCATGCGGCTGCAAGGCCCCGTGCTTGGGCATGATCTCGTTTCCATCGCTGCTCCCGTTACGAAATGGGCAGTGCAGGTAGAGACGGCGGACGAGATGGCAGACGTCATGCGTCTGTCTCTTATACACATCTGACGCTGCCGACGAATAGAGAGGTGTAGA